>NZ_JBAURI010000734.1:0-22778 GCF_049581145.1 Bradyrhizobium sp. | reverse complement strand
TGAAACTTTCGTCATGAGCGCCCCTTAACTTGCCAGTCAACGGGCACACCTTCTCACGCGTCAGAAAGATGCGGAAGGCGCGGTTGGTTGGACGCTTACAAGTCATCGTCGTCGTGCGCGACAGCTTTAATGAAGGCCGTCCTGACGCCGCTGGGATCGCGGAAACTGCGGTATCGGTGCATGATGGGCGGCTGGGCGCCACGCCGGGATCCACCGCGACCTCGATAACGTCGATCGGCCGCCAGCCGCCGATGGCGTCGTAGAACTCACCCATCCACTCCAGCTCACGCCTGGTAAAGGCTTGTCGCGCCGCGCTTCCAAGCAGACTGAAGCCCGCTGAAAAATTCGTTGCAAACTCATCAGTCTTCCTTGGTCGCAAAAAAAATCCCTTCGCCGGTCATATCCAAATGCGCTCGAACACCCGTCACCGTGCGCGGTTGTGCGCGGGAGCCCTCGGGCGTCCGCATTGACGTTGATTGCCGCACTGGCAAACTCTCCTCCCGTCGAGTTCTTGTGATGTAGGAGGGGCCATGGGATACAGTCGAAGAGGGAAAAATGTAAAAGGAGGCTTGCCGAACACTCCATCCAATCCGCCATCTGAAGAACCAAAGGCGATTCCATTTGTCCAACGGCTTACCTGCACGATTAACGAAGCACGCGAGGTCACCGGCTTGGGACGCACGAAGCTCTACGAGTTGATAGGGACAGGGCATCTCACCACGACAACCGTAGGACGTCGGCGGTTAGTGCTTGTGAGCTCGCTCCGGGCACTGCTCGACGTGAACCCCTCAGAGCCTGGAGGTATGAAGAAGATTTGGTAGCACTTCGCGGCTTGTGAGACGTTGCCATTGTTGTCCGTCTGTTTCTGTCCCAATCCGCCAAGGGGCTATGGGTAACTCCGTGGAACTGTCAGTCCGCAAGTCGCCGAACCAATTGAAGATAAAGAGATACTTGAAATCGATTCGCGGACTCCCCACTCTCACCGCCGAAGAACTGGCGCCTGCACTGGTTCTACTGACCGAGACAAAAGAGGCCGGAAAGAGGAAGGCTCGGCCAGGCGCGGGGCACGTGTTTTCGAGAACGGTATGCCGCCTTCGAACAGGAGATCAGAAGAACTTGGCGAACGATCGTCCTGGGCTGAGAGATTGAAGGACTTGGGCGATGAGTTTCCCAACACTCCCATCGACAATATGAGTTTTCCGCAAGATTGGAAGACGCGCACGGCATAGAAAAGCTGATCTGATCGGCCGTGCGTCGGGCCGAGGGCGGCGACGACTGTTGGCAATCCAAATCAGTTCTACATCCTGCAGTGCACCAACTTGGATGGGGGGTATGCCGCGGTGCACCGCTTGCGCGTGCCGCTTGGGGCCGCGAAGATTCCTTGATACTTAGTCGGGAAGATTGGTTCGGTGTGGACAAGAGCGGCACCCAACACTTACTTTGCGCAAAGCGTTTCAATCAGAGGTTTATGCGTGCGCTACATTATTGCGATCTCGGGGCCGGTTGCGGCCGGAAAGTCGGCCTTGGCCGACGAGCTACTTCGTAGGTTCAGTTCCCATCGGATTTCCACGCGAACGTTATTGTTGAACGAGGGGTGCCCGAACGAGCGCGATGCGCTGATCGAGGCGGGCAAGCGCTTGGATGTGGACACCGACGGTCGATGGGTCCGCGACGGCATCGCTCGATATGTCGCCGAGCACGAAAGCAAGGACGTGATCCTGGTCGATGCGATCAGGACCGCGCGGCAGGTCGCGCACCTCCGCGAGACATACGGCGATCGGCTCGTCCACGTGCATGTCACGGCACCTCTCGAGGTGGTCAAGAAGCGCTACGAAGACCGCGGTTCTGTCACCGACACCGGCATGACGTACGATCAGGTCAGAGCCGATCCGACCGAAGCCGGCGTGTGGTCGCTAGACGGCACGGCTGACAGGGTGGTCGAAAACCACAATCGGGAGCCCGCATCTTTGCTTGCTTTGGCGGTCGCGGGGCTCGAGCTCTTCCCGGGGGCCGCCGTTCCGCTCGTCGATGTGATTGTGAGTGGGCAGTATGGTAGTGAAGGCAAGGGGCATATCTGCGCCCACATCGCGACGGAATACGGCATCCTGGTGCGGGTCGGTGGTCCCAACGCGGGCCACCAGGTCGCGGACCCTCGATACAATTACAGACAGCTGCCGTCCGGAACACAGTCTAATCCGGATGCGAGGATATTGATCGCGGCCGGATCGACGATTTCGCCCACGAGAATTCTCCGCGAGATCGCCCAGTGTGGCGCCGCGCATCGCATCGTCATCGACGAGCAAGCCATGGTGATCGAAGAGGCCGACATCGCGTTCGAGAGCCGCGAGGGCGGTCTCGGAACGATCGGTTCGACGAAACAGGGCGCAGGATCCGCCTTGGCGCGCAAAATATTGAATCGAGGCGAGCAGCCGATGCTGGGCGGCCCGGTCCGATTGGCGAAGGATCATCCCGACCTGTTGCCGTTCGTCGGCTCGGTCGGGCGGGAACTCGAGAATGCGTATTCCTCAGGAACGCGTGTGATGCTCGAAGGCACCCAAGGTACCGGACTCAGTATCCATCATGGCCACTATCCGAACGTTACGGCGCGCGAGACTACGGCGGCTGGCTGTCTGGCGGACGCGGGCATAGCTCCTTCGCGCGTGCGTCGGGTAGTTATGGTTATGAGGCGATATCCCATCCGGGTCGGCGGCAAGTCGGGCCCGATGGGAATCGTTCTCGATTTCGAGACAATATCCAAACGTTCGGGCGTGCCGTTGGACGATATTCTAAGAACCGAAGTGGGGTCAGTTTCGGGCAATCAGCGAAGGATCGCCGAGTTCGACTGGGAGCAGCTTCGTCGTTCGTCGATCCTCAACGGGGCTACCGACATTGCACTGTCGTTTTCGGACTACATCAGCGTCAAGAACCGCAAGGCCCAAATCTTCGACATGCTCACGGCCGAAACACACGAATTCATAGCTTCCGTCGAGGCGGTTGCGAACGCGCCAGTGTCGCTGATATCGACGCAGTTTGCCAAGTCTGGTGTCATCGATCGAAGGGAGTGGCGGTGACCGAAGAAGATCTGCTGAAGAACTATCCGCGCCTCTACCATATGGCAGAAGACGCGAGTTGGGAATCGGTCGCCCGCCACGGTCTGCTGTCGACGACTGCACTGCTCGACCTCTACGAACTCGAGGGCGAGGAACGGCGTAAGCTGGAATCCGAACGCCGACCGGAGTCGGTCAAGATATCGCGGGACGGGTTGCCGGTGGCCATGGTCCGCGACCAGAAGCCGATGACCCGCTCTGCGCTGGAGAAATGCCTAACAGACGGCACGACGCCTGAAGAGTGGTTCGAAACGTTGAACGCGCGGGTGTTCTTCTGGCTCTCCAAGGATCGGCTTCAAGGGCTGCTCAGTGCACGGGCCTATCGCCACAAACCGCAGACCGTCATCACGCTGGATACGGAGAGCTTGGTCGCTGTGCATCGCGACGTCATCACGCTCAGTCCGATCAACAGCGGCGCCACGATCTACAATCCAGTGCCGAGGGGACGCAGCACGTTCATGCCCATCGCTGACTTTCCCTTCGACGAGCGCCGCAAGAAGCTGAAGAAGCCGATCAAGGACGCGGTAGTCGAGCTGACCGTGATGGGTGGCGTGCCTGACATCGAGGCTCACGCTCTGGTAGCGCATCGCGTTTTCGGAGGCGAGAAAAAAGTGCTTTGGCGGCGCAAAGGCAGCGATCCGACCGAGGGACCGTAGTCGGCGGCCTACGCCGCCGAGCTCTCGGTCAGACGAGCAGGGCGTCGATGCTTGCGCAGCAGGTCGGCCACATGTGACGTCAAGCCGACTTCGCCGCGGATGTGGACGCCGACGCCCGATGGCAGGCGGTGCAGCAGGCTGCGGAGTTCTTCCAGGCCGCTCGACACGTCGAACGTCTCCCAGCGTTCGGCTTCGCCCGGAACGAGCGTGGACGCCGCGCTGTCCGTGGCGCCCTTGTGGAGTTGGGCGATCCAGACGCGCTTGCCGTCGTGGACCCATTCGAACCGCACCGGCCCGAGCCGCTCCTTCGTCTGCTGATAGATGGCCTCGACGTCGCTCACGACGTTTCGCGGCAGGCGTTCCGGCACCTTCTGGCCGAGCATGAAGCGATCGCCTTCCCCGGCGACACCTTCGACCACGACCTCGCCCCGCGCATCCGTGATGGCCGCGCCAGCGAAAGACGCAGGGATTGCAGATTGTGAGAGCACCGCCGGAATGGCTTCGCCGCTCGGGTCCTCCGCGTTAAGCAGGCGGAATGGATCGAGCCAGCCTTTGACGGTGGTGAATCTGCCGGGCTCTTGTTCGCGCGGGCACGTTCGTGTCCACACTTCCTTCGACGAGGTCGCTTCGCCGAACGTGAACGGCGCGATACGCCGCGAAATGCAGGTCGTCCGGGGAACGGGAAGGCCCATGACGTGGGCGATCAAAAGACCGAACGTCTTGTCGCCGATCAATCGGCTGAAGCGGTTCGGCCATCTGACGGCCGCCATGGCGGGCGCGCTGTCCGACCCTTCGTATTCCCACATCAGGGTGTGGGTTCGTCGCCAGCCACGCGGCTTGGGATGAATGCTGAACTCGAGCCGCCCGCGACCGGCGTCGACGGTTTCGACCGGGATGCCGTACACCGTTTGGATCAGAGCGAGAGCCCAATCCAGCGGGAGAGATGCCGTGCCGCCCTTTTCGACGCAGCGCGGAGTGTCGTCCGGCGCGAACTCGGCCACGCCGCCCTGGATGACGCCAGACACGCCGCCGTCGGAGACGTCGACCGTCTCGTTCGCGATGACGAAGAGACCCTCGGCCGACATGCGTCGGACCAGCTTTTCGACCTTCGTGAGATCGGACAGGCCGTAATGGAAGTCGCGGCTTCTCGGACTGTCTGGCGTGAAGCTGCGCAGATTTATCGTCCCTTCGGGACTTTGCTCGATGAGGCTGCGGAGCGCGTCCGCCAAGGTCGGAAACTTGTGGTTCGCGTCGAACCCGGCGACGCGGCAGAATTCCTGGCGCGGTTGATTTGCATCGGGGGAGAAGCTTACGAATTGCGCGACGTTCCCGACGCGAGCGAGTTCGTCCAACGAAACGTCCTTACGCAATGACATCGACCCGGCCCCTGTTACGCATCCCGCTTCGGCATAAAGGCGCAAACAGCCGTGCGCTCCAACCTTTCCGGAGAAATATCACCGCCTTTCACCGGGTCTAGGATTGTCCCTTGACAATCCTCTCTCGCCGCAAGGTCTCGAACCGATCGAGCCACATCCGTTTGGCCGTTTCCGGTTGGAGGTGCCGAACCAGGATCGGAGCCGGCGCTATGGTCAACCCCGCGAGCCAGCCGTCCGTCCCTGGCGGCATAATCTGTCTTTGCTCGGCAGCGAGCACCCGCAGGTCGGCTTCCTTGATCTGAGGGGGAAGAGGAGACGCGATGCCGAACCGCTTCAGGACAGCATCCTGGACCGCAGCTTCGATCCGCTTGAAGTCGGGAAGCATCTGCTTGAGCGGGCGGGTGACGTCGCCGATGAAGGCCTCGGCCGCATCGTGCAGGAGCGCTTCGAACTCGAATCCTTCGGCGACGTCGCTGACCAACAGGCTATGTTCGGCCACCGAGTAGAACCGGCTGCATTGCCCGGAATACCGGCAAATGTGCGCGAGTCCGTGGGCGATGTCCTCGGCCGTGAAGTCGCTGGTGTGCGGCGAGGCGAAATCGAACCATGCGCCGCTATGGAGCATGATCGACGGTCCCACTTCGACCTTGACTGCGACCATCGCGCTCTTCTTCCAGGACATCGGACCCCGTCAATATAATTCGGCGCGCCATTCAACGCCATGGCTCGCAACCTACAACAATGTTTGTTGCATATAAAACAAAAATGTCGCAAATGGAGACATTCTTCCTCCTCTCACAATGCGGTCATGCCCCGGGGAAAGGTCGATCACTCCGCCGTCGCGCGGCTGCGGGAGTTCGCTGGCGAGCATCCCCAGTGGAGCAAGCGGGAACTTGCGCGTCGGCTTGATGTGAACCACTCGCTGGTCACCAGGGCTCTGGCCGGGCACCCCGTTACGGATGCAAGTGCGAAGCTGATCGGTCAGGGTCTAGATCGGCTTGGGAGCGGCGATAAACATTCGGTCGATGTTGCATTTGCAGCAGAGTTGTTGCATTTGCTTCAGCAGGCGCTGTCGTCGCTGGATCGTTCGCGCAGGACGAAAGGCCGACGCCGTACATCGTGACGGTACGAAGCCGCGGAAGGCGATCGGCAACGCGCCGGACTATCGGGCTGGCGCGACGGCCCGGCTAGGCGCGTCCGAGCTTATCGACGATGGAGCTCACACCACTCCGCGTTCCCAGCGGCAATGTTCAGATTAGATACTCGCCCTATAGAGCGACCCTAAAGTCGGGAAGTTTAGATTTAGAGCGAGCTCGCTCATTCGTCGTTCGTGACTCTGCTGACAAAATTCGCCGCAATCGTCCGTCTTTTTCCGCTACAATTCGCCGTCCGGACGCGGGTACCGTCCTGGGCGCTTGGCGTCCTGACTCAGCTAACCGATTGAACCAACGTTAAAATCTGGTTCGTGGGTGCGGACTCCCTCTCCGCCACTCAAAGTTGCGACGAAAACACCTTCGAATTCAACGGTTTCCAGATGCGTCGGGTTCTTCCGATGGCGCACTGTCCACTCAGTTGTGCCACGCTGCGCCGCGATTCTCGACTCGAATGTCAGGGCGTCTGAGGGCGTTTCGGGTCGATCTGAATCCTTGCGCGCAGCGCCTCGATTGATGCCCGCGTTGTCCGGGAAAGCGACCGGACTGCACTCGTGAAGAAGCCGAAGGAGAAGGGGTTTCAGGTGCCCGACTGCAACGAGATATTGAAGTCGGATATTCCGGCCGTCGCCGAACTGATCGGGCGCACCGCGCGATGGGTCCATCCTGACACGTTCCGCGCGCTGCCGGTCTGGGCGCCGTACGCGGCACGCGGTCAGCCGCTCTTCGACGCGGGATGGTCGCGGCGCTAGCCTTCTCAACTGGTGCTGATAGGGATATGAAACCGCGCTGGCCTTGTCACAATGGCGCCTCAAGGTTCGTGAACACGGCTTTAGCTGGAAGGCCGTGTTTAGCTGGAAGGCCGTGAACAGACCGAATGGCGGCTTGCATGCGACAAGAATCGAGCCAAAACGAACCCTTCGTCGTTCTACCGGCGAACGCGTTATTGCTTTCTTTCTGCCAGCTCCTTGAGCGCCCGTAGCCATTCTTGGTGCGAATTGCGGAGCGTGGCGCGCGTGCGCGCCCCGATAAGAAACAGCAGCAAACCTCTCTGTGCTTCTTCTGTGATCACATGACAGCCGCCCGGCGTGGGTTCGATGTACCAGGCATGTGAGCCGCTTGTGCCGGCAGGTCCCTTTGCCGACCAGATGAGCATTTGGTCGAGTGCTTCGCTGCCTGGCGAAGGCTTCGATGTTGGGATGCCACGATCGCCCATCGTAGGTCCCGATGCTCGATACTCACAACTCGGTACCCTGTCCGAGATGCCCTCTCCAGTTGTCAAACCGGATCTCTGGCGCCTCGGAGCACCGAAGATCCGGCTTGCGGAGCAACGAAAGGAAACTACGCGACCTGCCGGCGGCTCAGTTGATCCAGAACAGGAAAGATGGCCGACGGCTCGGGCCGCCGAGTGTAATCGGCATTCACCTCGGCGTAGGCGATCGTGCCGTCCTGCGCGATGACATACCGGGCGGGCATAGGCAGGGTCCAGCTGTCCTCGCCGTTGAATTTCGTCAGGTCCGCACCGAGTGCTTTTTGGACCTCACGCAGATAGTGCGGCAAGGTCCAGCGCACGCCGAACCGAGCGGCGACTTCCCCACCATGATCGCCCAGGATCGGGAACCCGAGCCTGTTCTGCCGCTGCGATTTACGGCTATTGGGCGCCGTCTGCTCCGAGACCGCCACCAGACTCGCGCCGCGTGACTCGATTTCCGAGCGGGCTTCTTCCAGCGCGCTGAGGTCGAAGTTGCAGTAAGGACACCAGACGCCCCGATAGAAAGTGACGACGAGCGGCCCTTTGTCGAGCAACAGCTTGGAAGATACGGGATTGCCATCAGGGTCGGGCAGGGTGAACTCCGGCGCAAGGTCCCCCACCTTCAGTGCCCGGTTCTGAGCGCCTGAAGCGATCAGTTCGTTGGTGGAGCGATGGAGAGCTTCGACTGTTGCCGGCGGGGCGAGGTTGGTTTCGAATTCCAATTTCAGCGCATCGAGCTTGCCTTGCAGCGGCAGCCCGGATTTCGAGATTGAGGCGAGAGTTTCTTGAAGGGCCATCCAATATCTCCTTGCTCAAGGAAGGCCTCGACTTCCGATTCCTTACCTTGCATTGCCGTCAACTCAAAGTTGAACCCAGACTGCACCATCTCGTCATTCCAGGAGGTGGCAAGCAAGGCTTCAGCGGAGCCCATATTGTCAGAACCAGAGCCGTATTGGAAGGCGTTTTTATCAAAAGGCCGTTGTCAGTGATCTGTCAACGCGGCCTTCCTTGTCAGTCTTTGGCCATATTGTAGTCAATTATATCAATGATTTATGCCGATTATTGAGTGATGCTCGCCACATACTCAAGCTTGTGCTGTTCAATAATATCATCTCAATGTGACTACATGTGACGCCGACTGTTTCAGGCATCTTGGGTCGGGCCTGACGGAACTGCAAACGGGCGAATGGCGATGGATGCGCTTTTTGGCAACGGCGGTCGCAGCCGATCATGATCTGACGCGCAGCGAGCAACGGCAGGTCGTTCTCGCTTCGACGCTGGTGACGATTTTCGAAGGGTATGATTAAAACTCGGAAGTCAGCGGATCCTCGAGTCATATGCCGAGCGAACGAGCACTTCGTCTCGTTCGATGCGGAAAGCCGCACCCGCTTCCAACTGTTTGGTTGTCGAGATGCGGCGCTACGTCTGCTCGCCGGCCTCTTCAGTTTCCGAGAGCGCACGATAGCGCGCCAGATCGGGGTCGCCGTCCATGTAGAGTCCGATGAAGCCCCGGTAGCCGAAATCATCGCGGATGAGCACGAGTAGCCGATCCAGATCCTTGTAAGTTCGGTCTTCCTTGTCGGCCCAGGTCCGTAGCGGCAGGAATTCGCGACGCCAACTCGGCCGAACATATGCCAAGTGCTCGGCCGCACCGCCGATTGTCTTGGTGATGATGAGGACATTGCGCAGGTGCCCGCCACTCTGCAGCTCGTGCTTGATTTCCCCTTCCTGTAACCCATTCGCCAAGGGCCGCTCCCGCTCGTTGATCGCCCAAAGGCAGCTACGGGACACAGATTTCGTTCCGCTGACAGTCAGAATATACCCATAGGTCTTTTATCAAAAGCGCCTCGCGCCGTCGCACCATTTCGCGTCTACCCAGCCAAGGCGTCTCGCCGGCTCGATAATCAGCAGCTAGAACAATGATTTAATAGGACAGCGCTGGGACGGCAGAGACCGCCCGGACGGATTGGGAACTATATCGCCGCCTGATGGAGAGCCCTTTTATCAAAGGACCGTAACGTGCTGCCCCAAAGCTTCCTTCCCTGAGCGTGCCCGCAGGCCCCCCGCTTTGAGCAGGCGGCCGCCGAGGCCGGGCCAAGTCAAAGCGCCGACACCGCCCTCATAGCCCCAATTCACTAAGGCCAGGGTGGTCGGCGGGGCGGGGCCCGGTGCGATCCCAATAGAACTTTCGATCCGTGGCGCCGATCGCGACGTCGTTGATGCTGGCGTGCCGCTCGCGCATCAGACCTTGCCCGTCAAAGGCCCAGTTCTCATTGCCGTAGGATCTGAACCAGGCCCCTGTCAGGTCATGCCATTCATAGGCAAAGCGCACGGCGATACGGTCTTCGGTGAACGCCCAGAGCTCCTTGATAAGCCGGTAGGCGCTTTCATGCGCCCACTTTCGCTGCAGGAACGAGACGATCGCCGCTCGGCCTTGAAGGAATTCGCTCCGATTGCGCCACCGGCTGTCCGGAGTGTAGGCGAGCGACACCCGTTCCGGATCGCGGCTGTTCCAGGCGTCCTCGGCCTTCCTGATCTTCTCGATCGCGGTTTCGCGCGTGAAGGGCGGGAAAGGCGGTCGACCGTCGTTGGAAGTGCTCAAGGGGTGATCTCCGGCATGTGTGAGCGAGCGATCTGCTTGCGAAGAACCTTCAGCTCGGCCTCCGCTTCGGCAAGGCGCTCCCGAAGGATGGACATCCCGGCGGCGACCTCGGAAGCGGTCGAGCGCGGAGTGATGTGTTGAGGACAATTCCAGTCGAAGCTCTCGAGCTTGAGGATGATGGCCCGTTCAGGCCGCCCCTTATAGCCGGGCGACGAAAGCCGCTCGGCGAGCTGAGGCTCAGCGGCGAGATCGCGGGCGCTCATGTGCGCCAGAATCTTCAGGCGCTGGCGATTGGGATCGTCCATCAGGAACAACGCTGCATGATCGTCCGAGGAACGGTGACCGCTGAAGCGCTCCCACATCTCGAGGCTGCCGTTGGCGGCCTGTGCGGTCCGCACGCCCGGTGTCGAGAGGATGTCGAGAAACCCGTAAGCCATGACGGTGACCTCGACCCAAGGGGCGGCTGTCGCCGGGCGCTTCCCGCCGAGAGCCCGTTGCTTCAGGCCGCTTCGTCGGTGCGGACGACCGGGAAATCGATCTCCGTGCCGGCGACGATATTGACCATGTTGGTGAAGACGTTCTCGGCCACCACGGCGACGATCTCGATGATCTGCGCGTCGGTATAGCCCGCCGCCCGAACCGCCTTGAGCTCGGCTTCGGCCGCGCGCCCGTGATTTTCGGCGATCTTGCGGGCGAACGCGACGGCCGCGTTGGCTTTGGGGTCGGACGAGGCGCCACGGCGGTTCAGCGCGATCTCCGCGCTGTCGATCTTGGCCAGGTTGAGGCCGAGATAGGTGTGGGCGGACAGACAGTAGTCGCAGCCATTGACCTGGGCGACCGCGATGGCGATACGTTCGCGCGTCTTGACGTCCAGTGCCTTGCCCAGAGCGCCGTTGAGGCCAAGGAAGCCTTGCAGGGCGGCCGGGCTCAGGCCGACGAGACGGAAAAGGTTGGGAACGACGCCTAATTGCTTTTCCACGGCGTCCAACAAGGGCTGGGATGCGGCGGGAGCGGCTTCACGGGCGGGAACGGGTATGCGGGACATGGCATCCTCCAAGGGGTTCGATCCGGCGGCGCCGGCCTCCCACGAGAAGTAAGGCCACGCATCGGGTGCGATAATCGAGATTGTTGACAAGTCTTTATTGTCAACTACGCAATAGTGGATGGACCGACTTGAGACCATGCGCGCCTTCGTCGCCGTCGCCACCCTAGGCAGCTTCGCTGAGGCGGCCCGGCAGTTGCGGCTATCCCCCTCTGTCGTGACCCGCTCGGTCGCGGACTTGGAAGAGAGGCTGGGGCTCGTCCTTCTCAATCGAACCACGCGCTCGATCCGTCTGACCGAGCGTGGCGAGATTTATCTGGATAGCTGCCGGCAAGTGCTGGAGGACATTGAAGGGGCCGAGCGCCGCGTCCGGGGCGAGGACGCCGAGCCACGGGGGGCACTGAAGGTCGCCGCGCCGATCCTCTTTGGTCGGCTTCATGTGTTGCCGATCATCACCCGGATTTTGACGAAGCATCCGGGCCTGACGATCCATTTGACGCTCTCGGATCGCAACGTCCATCTCGCGGAGGAGTCTGTGGACGTGGCAGTCCGCGTCGGCGACCTGGCCGACAGCAGCTTGATAGCGATCCGCCTTGGGTCCGTCAGCCGAGTCCTGGTGGCGAGCCCCGGATATCTGGAACGTCGCGGAATACCGAAGGCGCCAAGCGACCTATCGGGCCACGACATTATTGCTTTCGAGAGCCTCGACGCGACCAACGAATGGCGCTTCGGGACGGCCGGCAAACTTGTTCGTGTCGAGCCCCGACTGACCGTGAACAGCGCTGATGCGGCAATCGCGGCCGCGGAAGCGGGCCTCGGCATCTGCAGGACTCTATCCTACCAGGTGATGTCCAGCGTGCTGGCCCGCCGCTTGGCCCCGCTCCTGGTTGGTTACACCCCCGAAAAGCTGCCGGTCTGCGCGATCTATCCCGCGCGCCGGATCGCCTCGACCAACCTCGGCGCCTTTGTCAAAAACGCCCGGGAGTATTTTAGGGATGAGCCGCTTGTTCCGATAGAGGATTGGGAGATCCCCGCAAGCCGCGATCTCGCAATGCATCGATAAAGGCCCGCACCCGGGCAGGCATTTGGGTGCGGGTCGGGAAAACGGCCCATATCCCAACTTCCAGCGGTTCGACGTCAGCGAGGACGATGCGCTGCAATTCTCCATGAGCAATCTGCTTGTGCACGTCCCAGTAGGTCAGCATGGCGATGCCGACGCCCGCGATGCAGGCCGCTCGCACCGCGTCGACGGTGTTGGCCGAGAAGGCGCCGCTAATGCGAACTGGGTGCGGTTCGCCACCGCGCGTGAATGGCCAGGTGTCCATCGCATGAAGCTTAATACAGGGGTGGCTCACCAGGTCTTCTGTCGTCGCGGGATGTCCGAAGCGTGCGACGTAGCCCGGCGATGCGATGAGCGTAAACGGGTTGTCAGCCACCCTCGTCGCGATCATGTCCGAAGGCTTCATCTGCTTGACGCGAACGGCCACATCGAGCCCTGCCGTCGCAATGTCGATGACACTGTCGCTCAGAGTCAGGTCAACCCGTAGCGCGGGGTTGTCGGCGATCAACTCGGCCACGACAGGGACAACGACGGAGTGGCCGATGACATTCGGCGCTGTAATCTTCAATACGCCCGAGAGGCCGGAGCCACCGGACGAGATCGAGTCGAGCGCCGAATCGCGAGCTTCTATGAGGGTGACCGCGTGAGGCAAAAAAGCCTCTCCCTCGGGAGTGAGGGACAGGGACCGCGTCGTGCGGTGGAACAAGCGCGCGCCCAACTCGGCCTCGAGGCCTGCCAACCTGCGGCTGACCAACATCGGCGTCGTGCCCATCTCACGCGCCGCAGCCGACAGGCTGCCGACGGATGCAATGGCGCGAAACAGAGCCACATCTGCGAGATTCATATTTTAACGCTAAACGATATATTGCTTATCGTCCATCCCATCTTCTGCGCCGCGCCCGCAAAAGATAAGTCTCGGCTCAACAAGCGAATGATCCTCGCTTTCGCGCTGAAAGCGCCAGATTTATGCTTCTGGAGGCCGGACGATGGACATTGATACCAGTACGCTTTTCGCGCCGATCGTTATAAACGGTCATGCCGTGAAGAACCGCCTCTCCGTCGCGCCGATGACGCGTGTCACGGCGACCCAGGACGGCCGTGCGACTGAGACGATGACCCGCTACTACGAGCGCTTCGCGCGGGGCGGCTTCGGGACGGTCAGCACCGAGGGCATTTACACCGACCAGGCGTTCGCACAGGGCTACATCCATCAGCCCGGCATGACCGACGAGGCACAGTCCAATTCGTGGAAGCCGATCGTCAGCGGCATCAAGGCGCACGGCGCGTTTGCCATCGCCCAGATGATGCATGCCGGTGCGATCAGCCAGGGCAATCGCTTTCGCGACGGCACGGTAGGCCCGTCTGCCATTCAGCCCAAGGGCAAGCAGATGACGTTCTATCATGGCAAGGACCGCTACGTTCTGCCGGCAGCGATGACGGAAGAGCAGATCGCCGACGCCATCAACGGCTTCGCCGAGTCGGCGGGACGCGCCATCGAGATTGCCGGGTTTGACGCTGTCGAAATCCACGGCGCCAATGGCTACCTGCTCGACCAGTTCATGACCGACTACGCCAACATCAGGACCGATGAGTGGGGCGGCGCCACGGAGAACCGCGTGCGACTGACTCTCGAAACCTTCAAGGCGGTGAGAGCGAGGGTCGGCGCCAAGGTCCCGGTCGGTGTCCGCATCTCGCAGGGCAAGGTGAACGACTTTGACCACAAGTGGGCGGGCGCGGAGCGCGATGCGGAAATCATCTTCGGCAGCCTTGCCGAAGCCGGTGCGGACTTCATCCATGTGACCGAATATGAGGCGTGGAAGCCGGCATTTCCTTCGGGTGGTCCGTCATTGATGCAACTCGCCAAGCGCTACGCTCCCAAGGCAGCGGTCCTTGCCAATGGCAGCCTGCATAAGGTCGAGCAGGCGCTGGCTGCGCTCGACGACGGCGCCGACATCGTCACCATCGGCCGAGGGGCGCTGGCCAATCCCGACTTTCCCCGGCGTTTGTCTGAGCACGTCGCCCTCAGAGACTTCGACCCGACGATCCTTGGGCCTATCGCCAACGTCAAGGAAACCGAGCTCGCGATGTGACGGCGGTCCGATTGCCGCGCCAATCGGATTAGGGGCGGTAGCATCAGTCAACGCTTCCACAAAGTATTCGAAGAGTGGGATGCGAACTATTTGGCGGTTTGATCTGTAACGAAAATCACAGTCCTTCACGCATCTGAAGATCGCTTCCTTAGCGCAAAGAGGAGATCATGGCAGACTCGATTGCTGACGCCGCGGTAGCGCTCTCGCTCATGCAGGAAGCGCTGAGGCTGCTTGACGCGCCTGAACATGCCGGGGTCGCGGCTCATCTCCAAGACGCGATCAACGAGTTGTCCTCGGGGAGGGCCGCAGGAGCGGCACTGTCTCGCGGGACCGAGTCCCCGGGGGAGCCCTGAAGCGTGGCGCGTCCCAAGCCTCCGGCAGCAGCAGGTTCTCAAGATTGAGATCGCGCGCTTCAGGGGACTGCACCGCCCTGGCCTTTGCAAGCACAAGGACGTTCTCCAATATCGAGGAGATGAATGCTGTTGTGCGCACCTTGCGATGGACGCCGAAGGGGCGACAAAACTGAATTAATATGCTGAATATATTACATAGTTTTGATTTTTCCGAAAATTACGCGGCGCACCAAGCGGCAAAATCTAAAATGCGTTTTTAATAAAACGCCTTTTCTATCGGCTCAGATTTTGGTAGGAACGGCACCGTGGCCCGCTGCGAGCGTACCTCGGTCAGATGTCAACGGAAGGAACGAAGAGATGGTGAAGTTTGGCTTCTATGTTGAGCTGAAGGCAAAGCCAGGCAAGCAAGCGGACGTCGAGGCTTTCCTGAAACAATCCGCCGCGTTGGCGAAGGACGAGGCCGGTATCGTAAGCTGGTATGCCGTCAAAGAAGAAGAGCCGGGTGTGTTCGGCATCGTCGACACGTTCGCTGACGAAGTCGCGTGGAACGCGCACGCGAATGGCGAGCTTGCAAAGGCGCTGTTCGGCAAGGCCGATGAGCTGTTCTCCGAACCACCCAAGGTGCACCGACTTCAAATCGTCGCCCTGAAGTAAAACGCCGCTACGCCTTCCAGTACTGAACAGATGATTTTGGGCGGTTGGCGCAAAGACCACGCCAGCCGCCCATCCCCAGCGCTACATTCCTAGGAAGGAACCACAATGGCTGTTGAACCGACGATCGTGCTCGTGCACGGGGCTTTCGAGGACGCGTCGATCTGGTGGGGCGTGATCGAGCGGCTACAGCCCAAGGGCCACCTCCTTATGGCCTTCGGCAATCCTTGCCAGGGCGTCGCTGTCGACGCCGCCTACCTGCGCAGCGTGTTGAGTAGGATCGACGGGCCGGTGTTACTGGTGGGTCACTCCTATGGCGGAGCCGTCATCACGCAGGCGGGCGACGATCCCAAGGTCAAGGGTCTCGTCTACGCGGGGTCGATCTTGCCCGCGGTCGGAGAGTCCTCCACGACTTCGGTATCGCGCTTCCCTGGCAGCTCTTTCTTCACGTCCGTCGAACAGACCGACTATTCTCTGCCGGACGGGACCTCCGGCTCCTACTTGCTCTACCAGGTGGACAAATTCCACGCCGAAACCTCCGCCGACGTGCCGGCCGACCGGGCCGCTCTGATGGCGGTCACTCAGCGCCCCATGCACGCGGCAGCCCTGAACGAGCCGGTGACAGTGGCGGCGTGGACGAGCAAGCCGAGCTGGCAGGTCAGGACCCTGGACGATGTGGGCATCCCCCCGGCGACCCAGAAGTTCGAAGGCGACCGCGCCGGCTCTCACGTCACTGAAGTCCACTCTTCGCACGCCGTCACCGTCTCTCACCCGGACGTCGTGGCCGACGTGATCGAACAGGCTGTCCGCGCTGTTGTGTCCTAAACGGCGGTTTGTCGAGCGTCGGTTCCCGCGCCGCGCAGACGCCGTCCTCCAGAAGGTCATCGGGAAGCACTACCCGATAAACGTAAGAGGGATTCTATGCGAAGCGACATGATTCCGGGGGCCGTTTTCCCCGACTACGAGCTCTCCGACCATACCGCGAAGCGCCGCAAGCTTTCGGCTCTTCAGGGACAAAACCCGATGGTGCTCGTCCTCAGTCGCGGTGGGTACTGCCCCAAGGATCGCCAACAGCACCAGAGACTCCTGGATCTCCACGACGAGATCGAGGTTGGCTATTGCCGCCTCGTCACGATCAGCACCGACAACATTACCGAAACCAATGAATACCGCAGCGGTGTCGGCGCTCATTGGCCCTTCCTTTCAGACAGCGGGCGTACCGTCCAAAAGGACCTCGACATCGTCGAATATACGGATCCGCACCACAACCCGATGATCCCTCATGTGATTGTCCTGGAGCCGGGTCTTGTGGTCTACAAGATCTACAACGGCTACTGGTATTTCGGCCGGCCGAGCATGGACGATCTCCGCCGGGATCTGCGTGTCGTCACCCAGAAATGCAGGCCTGACTGGGACATCACAGCGCCGGAACTCAAGGCGGCGTGGCAGGAGGGCCGCAAGGACCTCTTCTATCCCTACGGCAAGACCTATGCCCAAACCATTGGTGAACAGGATTAGAGGTCTGACCTCTGGAGGATTCGAAATGAGCAGCGTGCGCTTCAACAAGGAACACCTGTGGGTACGCCTGGAGGGCGGCGAGGCCGTCGTCGGCATCACCGAATATGCCCAGACGCAGCTTGCCGAGGTCGTCCATGTCGACCTTCCGCAGATGGGAAAACGCTTTGAACAGGGCAAAGAGGTCGCGGCCGTCGAATCGGTGAAGGTGGCGAACGGTCTCAACGCACCCATCTCCGGCGAGGTTACGGGCGTCAATGCGGCGCTCACTGACGATCCGGCAAAGGTCAACTCGGATCCGATGGGCGAGGGCTGGTTCTTCAAGCTCCGCGTCACCGATACGAAGGAGTTCGACGCGCTCCTGGATGAGGCGGCGTACAAGCAATTCGTCGACACCCTCTAGGCATCGAAACAGTGAAGGACCCACGCTTGCTGGCGTCGCCAAAGCATTGCGATCGGCTGGTGACGCGCTCGCGACGGCGTCGAACATTCCCAATACTTGCTGTGCCTGTTCGATCTGGAGCTGCCTGATCGTGAGCGCCATCCGTTGACTGCGACCGATCCGCACCAGCGCCGGGCCTTGGCCGGCCTGCGCTTGGCCCGGGATGGCGGGGGCGAGCCGGCTGACGCCCTGCGCGAGGACGCCTTGGCCGGGCTGTCGGCCTCGCCTAAGCGCCTGCCCGGCAAGTATTTCTATGATGAGCGCGGTTCGGCCCTGTTCGAGGCGATCTGCGAGATTGAGGAATATGACCGACGCGCACCGAATTGGCTCTGCTGCAGGCCTGCGCTCTCGACATCGCGCGCCAGATTCCCGATGACGCGGTCCTGATCCAATTCGGCAGCGGCGCCAGCCTCAAGACCCCGGTTGTTGCTCGACGCCGCGCCACAATCGGCGCCCATGCGCCAATCGACATCAGCTGGTCGGCGATTCAGCCGGCCGCTGATCGCGCCCGGTGTCATGACGTCGCCCATAGCGGTTCCGTCCAGGCGCCGCTAGTCGCGTCCGGTTGCAGACAATGGCTTAGATGGACGGCCATGAGTGAGCGAGCCGCCGTCCGCAGACGCTCTGGGCCAGTGAAACTGACGGTCCTCTGAAGGCTCGTTTCAGACCTGTATTTGACTGTGCGCATATGCAATATCTCGCACATGAACGCTTTGTGCGCCCATCCTGACGCGGAGCCGGTGGAGCGGATAGGAACGAAAAACCCCAGATATAATCGGAGATATGATCTTCGTCTGACAAGAATTGCCGCGCCAAGCGGCGAAGGCATGAATGCGTTTTTATAAAAACGCTTTTACTTGCCGCCCTGTTTTTGGTAGGAGCGTATGCCCGATGTGTCCGGTCCGGACGCGTCTCTGCAAGGAGAGTCCTAATGTCTATCCAGAAAGTTGTTGCCTCGGCCGTGCTCGCCAGCGCCATGGCCACCGCCCTCGCTTCGATGGCGAGCGCGGCCCCCTTGACCAAAGCCGAAGGCGAGGCCGCCATCGCCGCGCACAAGGAGAAGTGCTACGGCGTCGCCCTGAAGGGGCAGAACGACTGCGCCGCCGGTCCGGGCACCACGTGCCAAGGCACCTCGACCGTCGATTTCCAGAGCAACTCCTGGAAGTTCGTTCAGGGAGGGACCTGCACTTCGATCCATCTCCCGAACGGAAAGACCGGTGCGCTGACGGCAAGCTGATCCGACCTCGTGCATCTTTAACCGTGGCCGGAAGTCCGGAGCACTTCAATGAACGCTGACTTTCCCCTCATTGCTGCGTCCAAGGCTGTCTCTCGCCTTCCGGTGCACGCCGTCCACGGACTGGCGGGCACAAGCTTCAAACATGAGCATCTCGCGGCAATTCTCGACGACCGAGCCCCGCAAGGCTTCTTCGAGGTGCATGCTGAAAACTATATGGGCGCGGGCGGTCCTCCACATCGCGCCCTTGAGACGATCCGCCTTGAGCATGCAGTGTCGCTTCACGGCGTTTGCATGTCGATTGGCAGCCCACAGCCTCTCGATCGAACCCATCTCGCGCGCTTCAAGGCTTTGGTGGATCGCTACGAACCCGCGTTGGTGTCGGAGCATCTCGCTTGGTCGACACACGACACGACCTTTTTCAACGACCTGCTGCCGCTCCCCTACACTGAAGCGACGCTGGCGCGGGTCTGCGACCATATCGATCAGGTTCAGGACGCGATCGCTCGACCCGTTCTGCTCGAAAACCCCTCGACGTACGTCTTGTTCTCTTGTTCCACGTATAGCGAGACGGATTTCATCAGCGCCGTGGCACAGCGGACCGGATGTGGACTCCTGCTCGACATCAACAACGTCTTTGTTTCCGCGACCAACCACGGGTTCTCCGCTCTTGACTATCTTGCGAATTTCCCCATCGCGCGGGTCGGCGAGATACATCTCGCCGGCCATGCCGAGCAAGCCGACGATGAGGGCGAACAGCTTCTGATCGATAGCCACGACGGGCCGGTCGCAGATGCGGTCTGGAGGCTCTACGAGATCGTCATCGGCCGCGCCGGGCCCATTCCCACACTGATCGAATGGGACAGCAACATACCCGGCTGGCCGATCCTCAAGGCGGAAGCCGCCGCAGCGCAAGCGATTCTCAATCGTCGCGACGGTCAGCAGACCTGGGACAAAAGCCGTGCTGCTTGATCGCGCTTCCCGCACGTCTGCGTCGGACTTCCCCGCGTATTTCTCCGCAGCGCTGATAGATCCCGAGCAGCCAGTTCCCCCAGGTCTTACGGGTCCGCGCGGCAAGGGCGCTGTCAAGCGCTACAATGTCTACCGGAACAACTTCACCGTCAGCCTGATCGACGCTCTCGGCTCGATCTATCCCGCCATTCAGCGTCTCACAGGGGTTGAGTTCTTCCGCGCCATGGCGCGCTTCCACGTGCGGGAGACTCCTCCAGACTCGCTCCTCCTTTTCGAATATGGCCGTGATTTCCCCGCCTTTATAGAGCGCTATGAATATGCTCGGGAGCTGCCCTGGCTCGCCGACGTCGCCCGCATCGAACGGGCTTGGTTGGACGCGTACCACGCCGCGGACGACGATCCGCTTTCCGCCGACGCGCTGGCGGGCGTTCCACCGGACCAACTGAGTGAGATCGTCTTCGTACCTCACTCAGCGACGCGGGTCATCCAATCCGCCTATTCGGCGGCGACGATCTTTGTCGCGAACCGCGGTGAAGGACCGACAGAATCCGTAGATGCCAGCGAGCCCGAGGCCGTGCTGATCACGAGGCCGCACCTCGACGTCATGGTCCGCCACCTTCCTCCCGGCGCAGCTCTGTTCCTCCAGATGCTCGTTGAAAGCGCGACGCTCGGCGAGGCGGCCACGGCGGTGCTCGAAGAGGTTCCGACCTTCGACATCGGAGCCGCGATCGCCGCGATGATCGAAGCGGGCGCTTTCACAACTCTCACGATGCGAGACCCGACATGACCGCCACTCATTCCTCGGGCGCGGTCGACGCGTCGAAAACTCTGGCAATCAACCTGGTCGAGAGGGCCAACCGCCTTCTCATGGCTGTTGCCCGGCCATCGCTCGTCCAGCTTGCATTGCGTCTCGCGCTCGCCGTGCCGTTCTGGCGTTCAGGCATCCTCAAATGGGACGGGTTTCTGCATCTCAGCGACACGGCGGTGACGCTTTTCACTGACGAATTCATGCTGCACTTGCCTGGCGGCCCCTATTCTTTCCCAGCACCGACGGTGACGGCTTTCCTCTCTGGCTGTGGGGAAATCACGTTCCCCATCCTTCTGGTGCTTGGGCTGGGGGTGCGGTTCGCCGCGCTGGGCCTCCTGTGCATGACAGCGATCGTCGAACTCACGGTTCCGGACGGATGGCCCATCCATTTGACCTGGGCGGCAATGGCCCTCGCCATTGTCGCCTACGGTGCGGGGCGAGTGTCCATCGACTACGCCATCGCTCGGTTTTTCCACGCTTCCAAGCGATAGCAGGGCGCGAGTGGAGGCCGGGAAAGATTCCGCTCGCCAACACGCGGATGGCCGGTTGGCGGCGCTTCATAGCGTTGTTGACGAGGTTGTTCCGGATACGGTGCCGGGAAAGCGATGACGCTGATCGGCAGTATAGCGAGCCGTGCGCCCGCGTTCGCTGTCGATCTCACCCTTTGCCGCATACCGGCGGATGACCTGCGCAACTTCGATATCGAGCAGATGAGGCGCATGCCGCGTCTGCTGAGGTTCGAATAGCCGTTTTTCCACCGCCCGTGCCGCCGGTGTGCGGAGCAGCGCCTCGAGCAAGGCCGAGGCCTCGACGACGATCATGGGCGATCACGTTCAGCGCGGATTGCCCTAACTGGCGACACGGAGGGGGTCATTCCGGGGCGGCGCTCCAGGCGCGCGCGCAATTCACCGAAATCAAAGGTGAGACCGCTAGCGGGCGCGTCAGCGGCTTGCCGCAGAGTCCAGCGCGACGTCGACGAGCCGTTGACGCATGCGCGGTACGACGAAATCGACGAAAGCCCGCAACTTCAGCGGCAGCCGGTTCTGCGCGTCGTAGACGAGATGAACTGGACGAGGTTTCGGCTCGAAGGATTCGAGGACCAAGGCCAGCCGTCCTGCCCGAACGTGATCGGCGATCTGGTAGGACACCGCGCGGACGAGGCCGGCTCCGGAGAGGGCTGCATCGATGGCCGCGTCGATCGTGTTCACGCTGAGCCGCGAACGAAACGACGCGGTGATTTCCGATCCTGCGGATTCGAAGACCCATGAACTGAGGGCCGATATGCTCTGGAACGATATTACGCGGTGTCGCGCGAGGTCTTCGGGCTTCGACGGTGCCCCGTTCGCCGCGAGATAGCCGGGACTCGCGCATACGACATGCCGGACCGTCCCGAGCCGGCTCGCGATCAGACTGCTGTCGGGCAGGGGACCGATGCGCAGTGCGACGTCGACCTGGTCCTCCAGAAAATGCGTGACGCGGTCGGTCATGACTAAGCCGACCGAGACGTCCGGATAGGCTTCCAGAAAGCTGGTCACGACCGGAAGGACGTTGAGCCGCCCGAACATGATCGGCGCGGTGACGACGAGGTCGCCCTTCGGCTCCGTATATTCGCCCGATGCAGCGCGCTCCGCCTCGTTCAGCTGCTCCAGGATCGACTTTGCGGACGCCACGTAGGACCGTCCGGCCGGGGTCAATTCCAGTCCTTTTGCCGAACGCACCAGCAGCGTGGCTTTCAGGTGGGTCTCGAGTTCGGAGACCTTCCGACTGACCGTGGCCAACGGCAGGCGGAGATTTCTGCTGGCTTTGGAGAGGCTTCCGCTTTCCACCGCCGCCAACAGGACTGACATGGCATCGAGGCGGTCCAAAAAGGGCCTTCCAGGTTTCGAGAGGATTCCTCCCGATCTTATCGGCTATCGGGTCGTTCTGGAAAGCTCGAAAACACGGGTCATGGACACGACGGCGCGCAGCGCCAGCCCGCCGGATGATCCAAGCGCCAAGGAGAGCCCAGATGACCACGCAAACCCACCATCGGACCGCCATCGTGAACGGCCGCAAAATCTTCTACCGTGAGGCCGGAGACCCGGCGGCGAAGACCATCCTGCTGCTGCACGGACTGCCGACCAGCAGCCAGATGTTCCGCGACCTGATGCCGGCGCTGGCTGATCGCTTCCACCTGGTCGCTCCGGACTACGTCGGTTTCGGGCACTCGGACGCCCCTTCGAACAAGGAGTTCGCCTACACGTTCGACAACCTGGCCGCCCATGTCTCCGCACTGGTCGATGTGCTCGGTCTGAAATCCTACATCATGTACATGCAGGACTATGGCGGCCCGATCGGCTTCCGTGTGTTCGCGCAGCGCCCCGACCGCGTGAAGGGCTTCATCATCCAGAACGCCAATGCCTACATGGAAGGCGTTGGTGAGGCGCCGAAGAAGGTCCTGTTGCCGCTGTGGGAGAATCGCACGCCC
>NZ_JBAURI010000733.1:0-8875 GCF_049581145.1 Bradyrhizobium sp. | reverse complement strand
CGATACGCATTTTCTCGCCTTCGAGCAGCTCGGCGCCAGCGTGGTGGCGACCGACCGGCTGGTGTTCCGCAGCTCGCAGCTCAGGGGCGCCGACGTCTTCCTCGACGAGCCCAGCGTCACCGCGACGGAAAACGCCCTCGTCGCCGCCGTCGCCGCGCACGGCACGACCTATCTGCGCAACGCTGCCTCCGAGCCGCATGTGCAGGATCTGGCGCATTTTTTGGTTGCGCTCGGCGCGCGCATCGAGGGCGTCGGCACCAACACCATGGTGGTGCACGGGCAGGCGACGCTCGGGCAGGCGAGCTATTCGATCCAGCCCGACCATATCGAGGTCGGCTCGCTGATCGGGCTTGCCGCGGTGACGCGCTCGCCGCTGCGCATCGTGCGCGCAGGCGTCGAGCATCTGCGCTCGATCCGGATGGGGTTCGAACGGCTCGGCATCGTCTGCGAGGTCGCCGGCGACGACCTGATCGTGCCCTCCGACCAGACCCTCAAGATCCAGGATGATTTCGGCGGCCATGTGCCGAAACTCGAGGATCAGCCATGGCCGGCGTTTCCCGCCGATCTGATGTCGATCGCCATCGTCACCGCGACGCAATGCGAAGGCGTCATCCTGATGTTCGAGAAGATGTTCGAATCCCGGATGTTCTTCGTCGACAAGCTGATCTCGATGGGCGCGCGCATCGTGCTGTGCGACCCGCATCGCGCGGTCGTGGCAGGCCCGAGCCGGCTGCGCGGCGCTTCGATGATTTCCCCCGACATCCGCGCCGGCATGGCCATGTTGCTCGCCGCGGTCTGCGCCGAGGGCACCAGCACAATCAACAATGCGGACCAGATCGAGCGCGGCTATGAGCGCATCGAGGAGCGGCTGAATGCGCTAGGGGCAAAGATCACGCGGGTGCCGGAGCGGGGGCGGTAGTCCTCAAAGCCGCCACCCCCTTGCGTTTCGGATGGTCGCAAACAGATTGACGCCGCGATGACGATAGAGCAAGTGCCGCCGAACGTCGATTCCGGCGTATTGCTGCCCGGCGCGCAGTTCGCCGATGCCTTCTCGGTTTTGGTTGCGGATCGCGCGCTCGGCGCAAGACAGGCCGCCGAGAGGATGTTGGCGCGGGGACCGCGCTGGATCGATGCGCTGCTGACGCTGCGCAACCTGATGGTCGCGCCGCTCGGCCTGAAAACGTCGGGCGCTGGCGAGCGCACGCCGGGCGGCCTGATCGGAATCTTTCCGGTGGTGAGCGAAAGCCCCGACCGGCTGGTCGCGGGCTTCAACGACAGGCATCTGGATTTCCGGGTCGTGATCGACGTCGCGGCCTCGGGCGATGGACGACGCGTGACCGCGACGACGCTGGTGCTGACGCACAATCTGCTCGGCCGCGTCTATCTTGCAACGATCCTGCCGTTCCATCGTTTGGTGACCCGGGCCATGCTGCGCCACGCCTTCGTTCGGTCGTAGGCCGCCGGACGCTCAAATGCGCGACCCGCCATGACGCTCTCCGTCGATCAGTTGTTTTCGTTGCGCCGCGCTTTCAACCTCCCGGCTCGGCCGATCTGGCGGATCACGAGCAAGGGCCTGACACACGGCCGCAGCGGCATCCAGCGGCGCGACGCTTCGGCTTTCTCGGCGTTGACCTTACGCCTCCGCCCGCGGCGGCGCCGCCGGTGGCGGCGTGTCGGACCACTCGGCCACGCAACGCTCGAGATCGATCAGATTCTGGCGCATCTGCTCGATCGAGAAGCCCAGCGCGAAAAATCGCTCCGCCGCCTCGCCGGAAAGGCCGCGGGTCAGGCCATCGTTGCGGACGGCTGCAACCTCCGCGGCATAGGTCGCTCCGGCCGCAAAAATCGGCGCGATCTGCGGAGGACTAGCCCCGCTTCGCAACGCTGCCGCCGTGGACCTGAGATAGCCGACGATCGACCCACTGACCTCTGCCATTGGGGCGGCCAGCCGGGCTTGCAAATCGGACGACAGCGGCACCACGCTCGCCCGTCCGATCATCACGACGTCATGACGCAGCCGCAAAATGGTCCGCAGCAGCGGCCCGGTGTCCGGTCCCGACGCCAGATGAGCGGTACGCTCGCGCTCGGCTTCCGCACCGGTCGCGTTCAACCCGACCAGCGCCGCGCCGATGCCATCCTGGATGCGGTGCAGCGCGTCGGTGTCACGTCCGCGCGACAGGCCGGCGAGCAGCTCGGCCAGCGCCGCCGCGATCAGTTCGAGCGTCTGTGCCGCGCTGATGCGCAGCTGGCTGTGCGCCCGAGACGGCAGCACGACAAAGGACACCAGAAGCCCGGTGCAGGCGCCGACGGCGACTTCGAGAACGCGGTCGACAGCCGATGCGAGCGGGCTGGCGTGGCTCATCGCCGGCACCAGGAGCACGATCACCGCCGTCACGGTCGCGGTGTTGAGGCTCGGATTGATCGAGGCGATGAAGGCCAGCGGTGCGACCGCCAGCACTAGCAGCGCCAGCAATTCCGGCTCGCCGGAATGCGGAATCAGGATGGCGATGGCACCGCCGTAGACTGCGCCGCCGATCGTCCCGAACATGTAGTCGCGGGTCGCCTTCAGCGACCGCCCGACGCTCATCTGGGTCACGATGAGCGACGTCAGCACCGCCCAGAGCGGTAACATCAGGTGCAGCGCCATCGAGATGGAAAGCGCGGCGAAGGCCGCCACGGTGACCCGGACTGCCAGAGCCAATTGCGCCTTGCGGGCCCGCAACCGGCCGACCAGTCGTTTTGGGAAAGCCATCATGCGTTCCGGTATGTTGCACGCCGGCCCCGTTGTAAACGACATTGCGTGCAGCTTTGACCAGTCAGGCTTGGCGCGTCTCGCCGGCGGCTTGAAACCCGCCATCCGGCCGCCTACGCTGTGCTTCAAAACGAGGAAACCCCGATGGCCCATGAAACCGCGACGCTGGCGGACTATGTCGCCGAGCTGGAATATGAAGACATACCGCCGGAGGTATTGGATCGCGCCAAGGTGCTGACGCTGGATTTCCTCGGCAGCGCGATCCGGGCCCGGCGCGACGCGGAATCCACGCCTTCGCTGCTGAAGATGCTCGAAGCGCTGGCGCTCGATGGCAAGGGAGCAGCCACCGTGTTCGGCGACAGCAAGACCTGGACACCGGCGGTCGCAGCCCTGCTCAATGGCGCGCTCGGCCATTCGCTGGATTTCGACGACACCCACGCCGACTCCTCGCTGCATCCGAGCGCGCCGGTGGTGCCCGCGGCCTTCGCAATCGGCGAAATGGTCGGGGCAAGCGGCCGAGACGTGCTGACGGCCATCGTCGCCGGCTATGAGGTGTGCTGCCGGCTCGGCAATGCCCTCGATCCGACCTCGCATTATGCGCGCGGTTTCCATCCCACCGCGACCGCGGGAACCTATGGCGCCGCCGCAGCCGCTGCGAAACTGTTCGGACTGTCGCCGGCGCAGATCGTCGCGGCCTTCGGCGTTTCCGGCAGCCAGGCCGCGGGCTCACTGCAGTTCCTGGTCAACGGCGCCTGGAACAAGCGCTACCAGGTTGGCGCTGCCGCCATGAACGGCGTGATCGCCGCCGCGCTGGCGCGCAACGATTTCGTCGGTGCGACCGAATCGATCGAGGGCAAGCATGGGCTGCTCGTCGGCTACAGCGACGACGCGCATCCCGACAAGGCGGTCGCCGGCCTCGGTTCGAGCTATGAGACAATGAAGATCGGCGTCAAACCCTACCCGAGCTGCCGCTACACCCACGCGGCCCTTGACGCGATCATCGCGATGCGGCGCGAGCATAATCTGACGCCGGACCACATCAAGCGGGTCGAGGTCGGGCTGCACCGCAACGGCATCACGCTGACCGGCGATGCCGCTACAAAACGGCATCCGCGCTCGGTGGTCGGCGGACAGTTCTCGATGTTCTTCACCGGCGCGGTGGCGCTCGACCAGGGCCGGTTCGGTTGGGACGACTACGGCCGGCTCGGCGATGCCGCGATCGACGCGCTCGCCGACAAGTTCGACGTGGTGCAGGACGACCGCCTCGAAACCGGCCGCAGCCATCCCTTCGGCGCCAGGGTCTCGATCACCACCGATGACGGCGCGCACGAGCGGCTCTATGCCGATCCGTCCGGCGAGCCCAATTCGTTCCCGGACGCCGCAGCGATGCAGCACAAGTTCCTGGCGCTGGCCCGCCCGGTGCTGAGTGGCGGCGCCGACGAGCTCGCCGACGCCATCCTGTCGCTGGAACGGTTCGACCGGGTCGAGCAGGCGACGCATTTGGGGCGGCAATAGGATCATCGCTTGCGAGTTCTCGTATTCTCTCTGCGGGCGGAAAGGGCCGAAATTCGCAGCGAATTTCGGATGAGGAGACTCTCCGCGAC
Organism: Bradyrhizobium sp.; assembly: GCF_049581145.1. GTDB lineage: Bacteria > Pseudomonadota > Alphaproteobacteria > Rhizobiales > Xanthobacteraceae > Bradyrhizobium. Next base: position 4,519 of record NZ_JBAURI010000733.1, on the reverse strand, counting down.
TGAGCTCGTGGAGACTGCTGTTCTCGCCGCTCGCTAATCCTGCCACGCGCTGCGCCTGGTCACCCAGATATCGGCGACATGCCCGAACAGATCGGTCTTGCCATCGATCTCGGCCCCGAGTCGCAGCGCGACCGCTTGCGACGCGGCATTTTCGCGATCGATGCAATGGATGATGCGATCGAGTTCGAAGGTCGCGAACGACCAATTAATCGCGGCCCGCGCGGCCTCCACCGCATAACCGCTGCCGCGGAATTCCTTGGCGATGCCCCAGCCGACTTCAAATCCCGGCCAGCCCGGCGGCAACCATGGGCCGACGCGGCCGACGAACCTGCCGGATGCTTTTTCCTCGACCACGAACATGCCGACCCCGTGCAGCACCCAATGCCCGGCCATGATCGCCGCGTTGCGCCAGCCGTTCATCGTTTCCGTCACGGCTTTGCCGTCCGCCGTGATGAAGCGCGCGGTATCGGGATCGGACAGCATCGCGGTGTTGGGGGCGACATCGGAGCCGCGCCATTGCCGCAGGATCAGCCGCTCGGTTTCGACTCTGGGACCGTTCATTTCAGCCAGCCAAGTGCCCGGCTTGATGGAATACATCATGACGACTGGCTCCCTTTTGTCGAACGTAGCTGCGCTGCGCGGTGCTGGCCCGGCACAGACGTTCGAAAGACGAGTCTTTTCGATTTGCCAATGCCCGACCGTCGACGCCATGCCTGTTACAGGGCTAAGGCACCGGGATTACCGGCACAAGGCTTGTTGTCAGGCCGGCCGAGCCGACCCGCCTGCCGGATATGACGATCTCTTGACAGTCCCTTGTCGTCGACGGCACTCGCCACGGATCGAGCCGGGCTGTTATGCTGGTTTCAAAGAAAATCACTGGAGGCCCTCATGAGCTGGCTCCCTTCCAATGATCCCGTGCTCGGCGATCCGGCCTCCTGCGACGCGCTGGAGCTCGTCATCGTGCCGCGCACCCGCGACCTCGGCGATGGCTTTGCAGTGCGCCGCGCGCTGCCGCACGGCAAGCGGCAGATGGTCGGGCCCTTCATCTTCTTCGATCATTTCGGCCCGGTGCAGTTCGTGTCCGGCAAGGGCATGGACGTACGGCCGCATCCGCATATCGGGCTTGCCACCGTCACCTATTTGTTCGACGGCAGCATCATGCACCGCGACAGCGAGGGCAACATCCAGGAGATTCAGCCCGGCGCGATGAACCTGATGACCGCGGGCCGCGGCATCGCTCATTCCGAGCGCACGCCGGACCTGCAGCGCCAGAGTGGCCAGAAGATGCTGGGTTTGCAGAGCTGGATCGCGCTGCCCGGGGATTCCGAGGAGATTTCGCCATCGTTCCAGCATTATGCCGCCGCCGACCTGCCGATGATCAGAGACAGCGGTTTCAGCGCCCGGGTGATCGCCGGCGCGTCGTTCGGCGTCGCCTCGCCGGTCAAGATGGCGTCGCCGTGGTTCTATACCGAAGTGACCGCGGGGGCCGATGTCAGTGTGCCGCTGGACCCTGATCACGAAGAGCGCGCGATCTATCTCGTCGACGGCGAGGTTGAGATCGCCAATGAGCGCTACCAGGGGCCGTGCCTGCTGGTGTTCCGGCCCGGTGATCGTATCACGGTGCGAACCATCGAGCCGACCCGGATGATGTTTCTGGGCGGCGACGCGCTGGAAGGCCCGCGCCACATCTGGTGGAATTTCGTCTCGTCCAGCAAGGAACGCATCGAACAGGCCAAGCAGGACTGGAAAACCGGTCGTTTCGCACCCGTTCCCCAGGAGCACGAGTTCATTCCGCTGCCGGAATAGGCTAATCCATCTTCATCTCCGACGTCTCGCGCCACCCGCGCGATAGTGTCCTGCTTCGAAAGTTCTCCCGATGACGACGATGCTTGCGAGCGACCTGCCTTTGCCGAAAATCGGACGCGGCAAGGTCCGCGACCTCTACGCCATCGGCGACGACCGCGTGCTGCTTCTGACCACCGATCGCATTTCGGCCTTTGACGTCGTGATGGCCGAGACCATCCCGATGAAGGGCGCGGTGCTGACCCAGATCTCCGCCTACTGGTTCAACGAGCTCGAGGGCGTCGTGCCGCACCACATGATCTCCGCTGACGCCGACGAGATCATCCGCGAGGTGCCGGCGCTGCAAGGCCATCGCGCGGACATCCTCGGGCGGGCCATGCTGTGCCGGCGCACGACCGTGTTTCCGATCGAATGCGTGATCCGCGGCTATCTCTCCGGCTCGGCGTGGAAGGAATATGCCGCGCATGGCACGCTGGCGGGCGAGAGGCTCGCGGAGGGCCTGGTCGAAAGCGCCAAGCTCGAGCCCGCGATCTTCTCGCCCGCGACCAAGGCCGAGACCGGGCATGACGAGAACATCACGATCGCGCGCATGCGCGAGATCGTCGGCGAGGAGACTGCCTATACACTGGAGAGCATGACGCGGGCGATCTATACGCTCGGCGAAAAGCTCAGCCGCGACCAGGGCATCATCATCGCCGACACCAAATTCGAATTCGGCCGCGACCCGGATGGCCGCATCATCCTGATCGACGAGGTGATGACGCCCGACAGCTCGCGGTTCTGGGCGGTCGATGCCTATCGTCCGGGCCAGCCGCAGCCGAGTTTCGACAAGCAGCCGTTGCGCGACCATCTCGATGCCGAGCGCGGCGCCGGCCGCTGGAACGGCGAGGCGCCACCGCCGCCCTTGCCGGCGAGCGTGGTGGAGGCAACCAGCAAGCGCTATCTCGAAGCCTATCGGCGCATCACGGGCAGCGATCTCGTGATTTGAGGAGCCGGTCAATGACGCCGACGGTCCGGGAGATGATGAATTCGGAGATCGATATCATCATCGACTACTTTCTCGGAGCGTCCGCGGAACATCTTGAGATGCTCGGCGTCGATCCCAGCCGTCTGCCTGCGCCGGAAAGCTGGCGCGAGCGGTTCCAGCGTGAGGCCGCCCGGCCGATCGAGCAACGCGCCTGGGTGGTGCTGACCTGGCTGCTGGACGATAGCCCGATCGGCTTTTCGACGTCCGACAAGATCAGGTACGGCGAACAAGCCCACATGCATCTTCACGTGATCGACCCGGAGCGCCGCAATCGGGGGATCGGGGCCGAATGCGTCAAGCGCAGCGCCGAGATCTATTTCGAACGGCTGAAGCTGAAACGGCTGTTCTGCGAACCGAATGCCTTCAATATCGCGCCCAACCGCGCGCTGCAGAAGGCTGGCTTCAAATATCTCAAGACTCATATGACGGTGCCCGGCCCGCTCAACTATCATCAGGCCGTGACGCGCTGGGTGATCGAGCGCTGACGCTCCGGCGGCGTCCGGGTCAAAAACTCAGGAGAGAAGCCATGTCCGAACCTGATTCCGTTGTGGTCGAGCGCGATGGGCCCGTCACCGTCGTCGCCATCAATCGTCCGCATTGCCGCAATGCCGTCGATGGCGCCACCGCGCGCAAGCTCTACGATGCGTTTCTCGCCTTCGACGCTGACGGTGATGCGTCGGTCGCGGTATTCACCGGAACCGGCGGCGCATTCTGCGCGGGCGCCGATCTCAAGGCTGTCGCTGCTGGCGATCCGAACAAGAGGCGCGAGATCGGCGGCCATGATTCGATCGCACCAATGGGACCAAGCCGGCTGCGACTGTCGAAACCCGTGATCGCAGCGGTGGAAGGCTTTGCGGTCGCCGGGGGCATGGAGCTTGCCCTATGGGCCGATATCCGCGTGGTCGCCGAAGACGCCACATTCGGTATCTTCTGCCGCCGCTTCGGCGTGCCGCTGATCGATCTCGGCACCATCCGTCTGCCGCGGCTGATCGGCCACTCGCAGGCGATCGACCTGATCCTGACCGGCCGCCCGGTCGGCGGCGCCGAGGCTCTGCGCATGGGGCTGGCGAACCGGCTGGTACCCAAAGGCGAGACCCGCGCTCAGGCGACTGCGCTGGCGAAGGACATCGCGCGATTCCCGCAGACCTGTCTGCGCGCGGACCGGCTGTCGGCGCTGCGGCAATGGGATCTCTCGGAGGAAGAGGCGATTGCAGCGGAGCTGCTCGGCGGCCTCGAGGTCATCGCGTCCGGCGAGACGCTGTCCGGCGCGGCGCGCTTCGCCTCTGGCTTCGGACGTCATGGTTCATTCGGCGGCAGCACTTGAGGGAGCCGCACGACACACGTCTCCCTCAAAGGGTCACAGGAGTACCTGACCTGGATCAATCCACTTCCCCTGCTGGATAGTAGATTTCGCTGCCGACGAGAACCGAGCTGCGGCGAGGCGTTCCATGCTTCATGGCTGGGAGAACTTCTACATCATGGCGGGTACGGCGGCGGCGACCTTCGCCGGCCTGCTGTTCGTCGTGATCACGCTGAGCGTCAGCCTCTCGTCCACGCCGGCAGCGGGCGGCGTCCACGCTTTCGTGACGCCGGTGCTGGTTCACTTCGGCGGGGTGTTGTTCATGTCACTCATCCTGTTGGCACCGTGGCAGTCCAGGTTGCCGATCGGTCTCATCCTTGGCCTGGAAG
>NZ_JBAURI010000732.1:0-3965 GCF_049581145.1 Bradyrhizobium sp. | reverse complement strand
GATGCTCCTCAGCATGAGGTTCGGAGAGCAGGCTGATACGATTAGAATTTCGAAATCGCTCGTCGAGCCGCCAATTGGGTTGATCGAAAAATTGCACAGCGTCGGATAACATCTCCGGAACAGGCATCTCTAAAATTAGCTCACCGACGAGTCGCAGGAAGTCGACGACGGCATTTGGCTCGTCAGCTTCATGCATTACGATCTGGGATATTTCGACCTCGAGAAGACGTTGCAACCTCTCGACAACCCGTTCGGCCCGAAGCCCGTCACCGATGTATAGCTACGACCGCAAAGCCCTGATCGAGACGCGCTCTCGTGCATTCTTGGCATGACGGCCACTTGCTTGGCTCCGCTGTCGCGGTCAACTCCCGAAGGCGCCATGGGCGCGAAGCGCTGGGTTGACGGCGACAGCGCGAGCCGAGCAAAATCGCTCATGCCACGGATGCGTCGCGCTGCACTCCGCCGGATCGCATGCGAGCGGCGTCAACCCGCATCGACTTTGGCGCAAACGACCTTGAAACCCCGCGACACCCCGTTCGGCACGAGGTTGTCTCCCATGCCCTGGGTACGTTCCGTTGCCCAAGTGTCCGGGCCGGACACACGGGATCTGGCGGAGACGGAGGGATTCGAACCCTCGATAGGGCTTTACAACCCTATAACGGTTTAGCAAACCGCCGCCTTCAGCCACTCGGCCACGTCTCCAATGCTCGCCGATATGCCCGACGCCGCGTCGCGCCGCAAGCGGCAGATGAAGGGTATGTGGCTTGGCGAGCCGATTGTTTGTTGGATCGGCGGCTGCCGGTTTCGGTCGCGACCGGCCGGATGGGCTTGTCCACCGCGGTGGTTCCCGCGTGCATCTCCGGGGCCCTCATGACCCGTGTCGGCCAATCGGGCAGGGGCCGAGTCCCGCTCCAATGAGGTCGAGCCGGATCGCTGCTCGGCCGGCGCGATGGCGCGGCGCGAATCCGGCACTTCAAGGCGATGCGGGATCGGGCGATTCGATGCGCTCGCGCCTACGCGTGGACAGCGCGGTACCCGCGTGCCTAGCGGGCAATCGAGGCGTCGGAACGGACCTGTTTAAAAGATCAATATTTTTCAGAGGCTTACAAGGAAGGATCGATCACGGTTGCGTGTTATTTGAGCAACACCCGTCCAAAAATGCGCTCAGCGGAGCCTTTCCGGGCGGTTCCTTTATTGCCTGTGCAGGGTCGTTCGGTAATTGTGGTGGCGCGACGGAGGGGGGCATCCCGACGTCGTCCCGTTTTAGGTCGTTCGCTAAGTCCTCTCGCTTTCACGCGGGTGTGTGCGATAGCGCGATGTGGCTTAGCGACGGGTCGTGGGGACAAGGGGACCAACTCCAGGGTGTTTCACCCAGCGGATCCGGAACCTTCCCTGATAGAGCAACTTGGAGGTTTAACATGAAGATGGTCAAGAGCCTTGTCCTCGGCTCAGCGGCGGCTCTGCTCGCCATGGGTGGGGCACAGGCAGCTGATCTTCCCGTCAAGGCCAAAGCGGTCGAATACGTGAGGGTCTGCTCGCTATACGGCGCCGGGTTCTGGTACATTCCCGGCACCGACACCTGCATCAAGATCGGCGGTTATCTGCGCGTCGATGGTACGTTCAACGGCAGCGGCGTTTACGATGATCCGGCTTGGTCCGGCAACGCCGGACTAGGGACTCGCTTCAGCGACTACACCCAGGTCCGTTCCCGTATGGCGCTGACGGTCGATACCCGTACCGCGACCGAATACGGCGTCGTCCGGACCTTCGCGCAGGGCGACTTCCAGTTCAATGACTTCGGTAACTCTGCGCCTGCCACCACCTCGCCGGCTGCTTCTCTCAGCGGTCTTAGCAGCAGCTTGCTCGATGGCGTCGGCGGCGGCTATGTCGCGGTCGAATATGTCTTCATCCAGTTCGCCGGCTTCACCTTCGGTAAGTCGTCCTCGGCCTATGCGACACCCTGGAATGGCTATCCCGGCAACAACTCGTCGTTCCTGATCGGCGGCGAAGACTCCGTCACCGGCGTCAACAACATCCAGTACACCGCGCAGTTCGGCAACGGCGTGTCGGCCAGCATCGGTCTCGATGATCCGACCGTTTTCAACCGCACCCCGCTGCTGAACCTGGCTGCTGGTGGCACTGCGCCTGGTTTGGCAGGCGCCGTCAGTGCGGCCGGTGTCGGCACCAACGCCTATGGCGGCTGGTATATGCCTGACGTCGTCGCCAACGTGCGTGTCGACCAGGCCTGGGGCCTGTTCCAGCTGTCCGGCGAGTTGCATGAAGTCAACGCTTCGTACAACGTGCTCACGACGGCCGGCGCTCCCTTGGCGGGTACGACTGCCCTGAACGACTCCGTGCTGTCGGGGCATCCCGACTCCAAGTACGGCGGCTCGGTGATGGCTGCGTTGCAGATCAAGAACATCCCGACCGGTCCCGGCGACGACATCAAGTTCGATGCGACCTGGGCCAAGGGCGATACCAAGAACACGGTCTCGACCAGCGCGACCTCACCCACCTTCCTGATGATGGGTGGTGTTCCAGGCCAGCTCGGACCCAATGGCAGCGTCGGCTTCGGTGCGACCTCGGACGGCGTCTACCTGCCGACCGCGTTCGGCGGCGATGGTCAGATCCACCTGACCACCTCCTACGGTGTCCGCGGCGCGTTCAACCACAACTGGGATCCCTACTGGTCGACCAGCTTGTTCGGCGGCATGGCCTGGGTGCGGTACGACTCCACGGCTCAGAGCGAGTTCTGCGCGGCTTACGGCGTCACAGTCGCAGGTCAGGGTACGACCTATACCTGCAACCCGAACTACTCGATCTCGATGCTGGGTGCGGTCACCCGGTGGACTCCGGTCAAGAACCTGACGTTCTCGGCCGAAACCATCTGGACCCATCTGAACCAGGGCTTCACGGGCAGCGCGACCTTCTCGCCGGGCGCCCCGGAGCCGACCTCGACCTACGCCTACAAGAACCAGGACACCATCTCCCTCAACGTTCGCGTTCAGCGCAACTTCTGATCCAGATCGTTTGACAAGCCTCCAAGTCGAAACCCCCGGCAGGAAACTGCCGGGGGTTTTTCTTCATGTCGGCTCCGCCGAAGGAGCGCAGCTTGATTGCTGACGAAGGGGTGTCGTTAGTTAGGCCCGTTATTCGACCGCGCCACGGTGCAGATCGGCCTCGATCTGCAGCCGCTTGCCGCCGCCGAAGCGGGCGCGATAGACCTGCAGATTCTCGATCACGCGCTCGACGTAGTTGCGGGTCTCGGAGAACGGGATCAGCTCGACCCAGTCGACCGCGTCGACCTTGGGATCGCGCGGATCGCCATAGCGCTCGATCCATTTCTTCAGGCTGCCGCGGCCGGCATTGTAGGCGGCGAAGGTCATGATGTAGGAGCCCCGATAGTCGTCGAGCAGGCCGCCGAGCTCGGCGGCGCCAAGCGCGGTGTTGTAGACCGGATCGGTCTTCATCCGCTTGAGGTCGAAGGCCACGCCCGCCCGCTTGCAGACATATTGTCCGGCATCCGGCGTCACCTGCATCAGCCCGTAGGCCTGCGCCGCCGAGACGTCGCGCGGATTGAAGGCGCTCTCCTGGCGCGCGATCGAGAAGATGACGCTGCGCTCGACCTCCGGCCCGATCGCCTGGTAGGCCGGTATCCCCGTGACCGGATAGGCGTAGCTGTCGAACGGCAGCCCGCGATTGAGCGCGGCCTTGCCGACGAGCAGCATGGCGCGGGCGTCGTCGTGATGGGCCGCGAGTTCGGCGAGGCCGACCAGGGCTTCCGGATCGCCGTTTTCGCCCATGTCGGCGAAAATCGGAATCGCGATCTCGCCCTCGTCGAGATCGTAGAGCAGTTGCACGGCGCGGACGATCTCCAGCCGCCCGGCGCCGCGCTCGCGCGGCGGCTCGTTCAGCGCGAGCTGCGGCAGTCCGAGCTTGGCGCGCGCCAATTGTCCGTAGTAGCT
>NZ_JBAURI010000731.1:0-6383 GCF_049581145.1 Bradyrhizobium sp. | reverse complement strand
GCTACCGGCTGAAGCGGTGAGGTAGTCTGGCGTCAATCGGGCGCTCGCGAGAGCGAACGACCCGGAATGACGTTCCAGATATCACCGATAACAGTGAAAGCGGCCGTAGCCGTCGTGATAGCCGTGGCAATAATGATGGTGCCAGCCGCCATAGGGCGCGCCAAACACGCCTTCGACCGCGCCCACCGCGCCGCCAACACCCGCGCCGACCGCGCCTCCGACCACGCCGCCCACGGGCCCTGCGACCCGGTGGCCCTCGTAGGCCCCTTCCTGTGCGCCGCGCACGATTCCCTGGCCGTGCCCGGCATGCGGGATCAGCAACAGCCCCAGCGCGATGGTCGCGGACAGCAGGACGAATGGATGCGGCAAGCCGGTGGGCAGCACAGCAGACTTAACCTTGATTTTCTTCATCTGAATTCCTCAAATCCGGCATCGACCGTACCGGCCAGCGGGTATCTGGAACGCCGATGAGGCCGAAAAGTTGCGGCCTTGTGGTTTCTTTATTGTCCGCAGCGATCCGCGAGCCTCGCGAAAATGTCACCACAGCAGCCTTGTTTGCGCCGCGGGCTGCGTTAACGGTGGCAGGGCGGCTCTCTGGAACAAAAGCCAGGTTTCCGGCATATTGATTGCCGGGGACGGAGAGCCGCGGCGATGCTGTTTTCAAGCCGCTGCATAACCGCTGCATTCAAGGCCTGGAGGCCAAAGGTAAATGCGTCCCTTCCTCATCGCGATCGCGGGTCTGGTGCTGTTCGCCGGCCAAGCCGCCCAAGCCGCTGTCGAAATCACCGTCGACAAGAACAACCAGATGATGACGGTCGCCGTCGATGGCGTGCCGCGCTACCACTGGCCGGTTTCGACCGGCAATCCGTCGCACGAGACGCCGAACGGCACCTTCCGGACCTTCCGCATGGAAGCGGATCACTTCTCGAAGGAATTCGATGATGCGCCGATGCCGCACTCCATCTTCTTCACCAAGGTCGGCCACGCCATTCACGGCACCGAGTCCGAGAGCCGGCTCGGTACCCCCGTGTCCCACGGCTGCGTGCGGCTGTCCCGTGACAATGCCGCCACGCTTTACGCGCTGGTGGAACAGCAGGGCGTGCTCAATACCACGGTGACGCTGACCGGCTCATCCGAAGTCGCGTTGGCCCGCAATCCACACCGAGCCACCACCGCGGTGGCGCGCGGCGATACCGTCCAGCAGCCCGACGATCAGCAATATTCGCAGCAATATTCGGACAGCGGTGAGCCGGTGGTCCTGACCCCGCAGCCGCAGGTATTCCCCGGCCGCCGGGCCGTGCCGCAGGAACGGGCGGACGACGGCTACATCTATCCGGCCGATGGCAGCTCGAACCAGCAGATCTATCCGGCGCCGCCCGGCTCGCGCCGGCTTTATGACGCGCAGGTCAATCCCCCGCAGCAGTACCAATATGACAATAATCCCGGCTATGCGCCGGCGCCGCAGGGCTACTACCAGCAGCGGCAATATTATTATCAGCAGCCTCAGCCGCGCGGTTTCTTCGATTGATGCAGGAAATCCGCGCCGACCGACCCGCATCGTCCGGGGCGGTCGGCGTCGCGCGTACTTTATCCACAATTCCGTCCGCTGTCGTCTCGCGATGCCTTCCTGATCCGCGGTAGGCTCGGAGGGCCGCGCTCACCCCCTCCTATTCGCCGTCCCTCAGGCGCCGGTAGACCGCGCCAAGCACGTTGGAATAGTCGTCGGTCCAGACCCGCTGGTTTTCGGTCGGCTCGGTCTCGGCCCATTTGTCGGAAGACGCCAGCGCGCCGACATCGGCCTCCTCACGCGCGCAGACCACGACATCGGTGGCGAAGATGTATTCGTCGTCGCGGCCGGAATCCTCGTCATAAACCCAGCTCTTGAGATCATTGGCGTCGGCGATGCCGACCACGACGCTCTCCAGTTCCAGGTGCCGGTTGGAGACATGCATCACCACCGCGCCCTGCGGCGCCAGCTTGTCCTTGTAGATCTTCATGGCCTCCTCCGTCGCCAGATGGATTGGGATCGCATCCGAGGAATAGGCGTCGACGATAATGAGGTCGTAGATGCCGTCCGGCTCCCTGGCGAAGGTCAATCGCGCATCGCCGATCACCGGCTTCAGATCCGGCTCGCATTTCTGGATGTAGCTGAAGTATTTCGGATCGCGCGCGGTATCGACCATGGTCTGGTCGATCTCGAAGAACTTCCAGGTCTCGCCGGGCTCCGAGGCGCAGGTCAGGGTGCCGGAGCCGACGCCGATCACCGCGACCCGCAGGGCTGCGCCCTTGCGCGCGCGGATCGCCGTGATTGCCTGACCGATGCCGCCGTCCTTGTGGTAATAGCTGATCGGCTCCGGTCGGCCCGCGACCGGCGTGCCGTCGTCGTTCTGAAATTTCTCGGCGCCGTGGATCGTGGTGCCGTGCATCAGCACGTGATACTGCCCGTTCGGCGTCACCACGATCTTGTGGACGCCGAAGAAGCTGCGCACGGTCTCGACGCGCCCGTCATCCGCCGGATAGACCCGGATCAACACCAGCGCCAGCACCACGGTGGCAAAAATCTTCCAGCGGTCGGTTCTCAGGAGCAGCGCCAGCGCGGCTGCGAGCACGCCGACGGCGCCCGCGATCCAGACCCGATGATCCTGCATCCAGTCCGGGACCTTGCCGCTCGCATAGGTCGGCGCGATCAGCGCAACGGCCAGCACGGCGAGAAACGGCCAGTACCAGCGGCTCCAGAGCGGCAGCCGCTCGCCGCCCTCGGCCGGCCGGCACAGCGCCGCGAGCGCCAGCAGGATCGGGTATTCGGCAATCCAGGAGAACGCATAGGGCGAGATCAGCCCGGCAAACAGGCCGCCGACCATGCCGCCGAACGAGAGCGCGACATAGAAGCCGGTGAGATATTTCGCGGCTGGCCGCGTCCGCGCCAACTCGCCATGGCAGGCCATCGCGATGACAAAGAAGCAGACCAGATGGCCGCCGAGCGTGATCAGCAGGTTCTGCTCGCCGCCGAGCGCCAGCAAGGCGACGACGCCTGCGATCGCCAATGGCTGCAGCCGCAGCATCCATTGATGCGGCAGCAGCGGGCGGGACTGGAACACCAGGACCCAGGTCAGAAGATAAAGCGACAGCGGCAGCACCCACAACAGCGGCGCCGCCGCGACGTCGGTCGAGATATGCGCGGTCACCGCGATCAACAGGCCCGACGGCACTGCGGCGAGGAAGATCCAGCGCGCCTGCAGCATCCAGGACGGCGCCGGAGCGTGCGTCTCCTCGGTCTGCAGATCGGCCAGCGCCAGTGCCGGCGAGCGCAGCAACAGCCCCCCGCAGCCGGCGATCAAGAGGATCAGGACAGCGTAACCGCCGGTCCACATCAGGTTCTGGGTGCGCAGCGGGAACATCGGCTCGAGCAGCACCGGATAGGACAACAGCGCCAGGAAGCTGCCGATATTGGAGGAGGCATAGAGAAAATAGGGATCGGGTCCCGCCGGATGGCCGGTGCGCACGAACCAGGCCTGCAGCAGCGGATTGTTGGCGGCGAGCGCAAAGAACGGCAGCCCGATCGACACCGCAAACAGACCCAGCAGCCAGAACGCATAGCCGGAGCTCGGCGGCTCACCCCACCCGGCCGCGATCGACAGCGGTAGCGTCAGGATGGCGACCACCAGCAGCACCAGATGCAGCACGACCGGAATGACGCGGTTCCTGATCTGCATCAGGAAATGTGCGTAGGCGTAGCCGGCGAGCAGCAGCGACTGGAAGAACACCATCGCCACCGACCACACCGCCGGCGAGCCGCCGAGCCGCGGCAGCACCATCTTGGTGAACAGGGGCTGCACCGAGAACAGCAGCAGCGCGCTGAGAAAGATCGCGGAGGTGTAGACCAGAAGCACCACCCGGTTGCGAAAAACAGACGGCTCGTCCTTGGGGACAGAAGACGCAATCGTGGTCATGAAAGCTCCGGCAGAGGGCATTTCCGGCGACAAGCTCCCGAACGTGATCCGGGTTGGCAGCGCTGCGTTTCCGGAAAATCCGTCAGGACATTGCTCCCGGCGGGCGCCAGGCGCCGCAATGGAGCACATGACACGCGCGCGGGCAATCTGCCGGACCCCGCCTGTTCTTCACATCGCACTGTGCTCGCGCGGACATCTTCGCTAAAGGAACGTCATTCCGCGGTGCGCTGAAAGCGCGAACCCGGAATCTCGAGAGTCCGGGATCGGCGCTTCACGCCGCCCCGGAATGACGGACATGAAGAAGTCTGAACCCGACATGACAGAAACGGACGTCGTCATCATCGGCGCGGGACATAACGGCCTGACCTGCGCGGCCTATCTCGCCAGGTCGGGCCTGCGCGTCACGGTGGTCGAACGCCGCAAGGTGGTCGGGGGCGCCGCGGTGACCGAGGAATTTCACGATGGTTTTCGCAATTCGGTCGCGGCCTATACCGTCAGCCTGCTCAATCCGAAGATCATTGCCGACCTCAGGCTCGCCGATCACGGTTTGCGGATCGTGGAGCGCCGCGCGCAGAATTTCCTGCCCGCCCCTGATGGCCAATATCTGCTGACCGGCGAAGGCCGCAGCTCGCAATCGATCGCCAGGCTCAGCGCGCGTGACGCCGACGCGTTCGAGAGATTTTCAAGGGAGCTCGCCACCATCGCCGACGTGCTGCGCGACCTCGTGCTGCGCGCGCCGCCGAACCTGGTCGAAGGCTTTGGCGCGGGCGCGATCCGCGAAGGCTTTCGCGCGCTTGGCGCCGCCGGGCTGTTGCGCAGGCTGTCGCTCGACCAGACGCGGGACCTGCTCGATCTGTTCACCCGTTCGGCCGGCGACATGCTGGACGAACGTTTTGACAACGACCTGGTGAAGGCGCTGTTCGGTTTCGACGCCATCGTCGGCAATTACGCGAGCCCCTATGCGGCGGGCTCGGCCTATGTGATGCTGCACCATGCCTTTGGCGAGGTGAACGGCAAGAAGGGCGTCTGGGGCCACGCCATCGGCGGCATGGGCGCGATCACCCAGGCGATGGCCCGCGCGGCATGCGAGCATGGCGCGGCCATCGCGCTCGACAACGGCGTCCGCGAGGTGATCGTCGAGCGCGACCGCGCGGTGGGTGTCATCCTCGATAATGGCGACACCATCCGGGCGAAATATGTCGCCTCGAATGTGAATCCGAAACTGCTCTACACCCGCCTGATCGCGGCGCAAGCTTTGCCGCCGCCGTTTCTCGCGCGCATGCAGCGCTGGCAGGGCGGCTCGGGCACCTTCCGCATGAATGTGGCGCTGAATGCCCTGCCCTGCTTCACCGCGCTGCCCGGCGAGGGCGACCATCTCAGCGCCGGCATCATCGTGGCACCCAACCTCGGCTACATGGACCGCGCCTGGCAGGACGCGCGCCAGCACGGCTGGAGCCGTGCGCCGGTGGTCGAGATGCTGATCCCCTCGACGCTCGACGACACGCTGGCGCCGAAGGGGCAGCATGTCGCGAGCCTGTTCTGCCAGCACGTGGCGCCAACCTTACCGGGCGGCAAATCCTGGGACGATCATCGCGAAGGGGTCGCCGACCTCATGATCGCGACCGTGGACGATTACGCGCCGGGTTTCAGGCAAAGCGTGCTCGGCCGGCAGATCCTGTCGCCGCTCGATCTGGAGCGGCAGTTCGGCCTCCTCAGCGGCGATATCTTTCACGGCGCGCTGACGCTCAATCAATTGTTCTCGGCACGCCCGATGCTGGGCCACGCCGACTACCGCGGGCCCCTGAAGCGACTTTATCATTGCGGCAGCGGCGCGCATCCCGGCGGCGGCGTCACCGGCGCGCCCGGCCACAACGCCGCGCAGGTCATCCTGCGCGATCACCGCGCGCTGTTCAAATGAGCGGACAGGTCGGCGGACCGGCTGTGTCGCCTGGGAACAAAGCTGGGAAAAAGCGGGGATAGCGAGCGGAGCAGGCGGCGAATTTTCGCGCCGCTTCACGGGGCCAGACTGTGGACCGAAACGGGATAACCTTGTGGACAGTGCTGTCGGGCGGGTCTGGGATGACGCCAGCATCAGCGAGGGCCGGCCGGCGGACTGCCAAGGGTTGTTGATAATGGGAATTCGGAAGAAGCGGCACAGTGGCACATGGTCTGGCGAGCCCGAGAATCCCACCGATCGTCAAGGGCTGGTGGGTTCCTGTTTGCGGACAATGGCTTGATTGATTGAAAGGCTGCTTCCTACCTGTGCACAATTTTAGGAAAACCGCTGGATGACCGGTGAAGAACCCCGGTGCGCTCTTCGCTCCGTCCTGGGCCCGACCCCATGCAACAGCGAGGGATAACCTGTGCACGTCCCTGTGGGCAGCGCTGTGAGCAAGTAGCATGGACCTTGGCCGGCCTCCGTCTGCCTTGACC
>NZ_JBAURI010000730.1:0-1776 GCF_049581145.1 Bradyrhizobium sp. | reverse complement strand
GCGCTGACCAGACCCTCGGCGATGCAACGCTGCACCACGCTCTCGAACAGCCGACGCAGGGCATCGCCTCGCTCGGCCAGCAGCTGACCGACGCCGTCAACGGCGCCTCGTTCAACGGCACGAACGTCCTCAACGGCAGCCTGACCTCCCTCAACTTCGTCTCCGGCTTCAACGCCACAGCGACCGGCGGGACCGTGAACACCATCGCCTTCACCACCCAGGCGCTATACGGATTGGCCACCGGCGGAACGTCGACGTCGACGACCAGCCAGTCGACCGTCTCGGATCCGGCGACGATGACTCAGTTGCAGGCCCAGTTTACCGCCGACACAGCGGACACGACCGCCGTCACCGCCGGAACGGTTACGGCGACATATGGCGCTGATGCGATCTACGAGGATACGGCCAACCAGGCGCTAACGATCCAGTCATTAGCTCTCAACGGCACGGCGACGACAACGACCTACACCGCACTGGACGCGAACGGCAACTCGATCGCGCAGGGCGGAACTCCCACCTTCGCAACTGCGTCGTCCTACGCGGTGACGACGACCGTCGTCGATGAGCTTGATCGCCTCGTCGCGTCGGCAATCGCGCCACTGAACGACGGCGGCGGCATAGAGCACATCGGGCTCGGATTGGCCGGCATTCACTTGCGCCCGTCTCCACGTTGCGCGCGAGGCGGCAGGCAAAACGGACATTTTCTCCAAAGCATGGGGCGAATTAAAGCGGCGGCGCTTGCGTGGACCTTTCGCCGATTGATCGGCCCAGAGGGTCAACGACGCGCTCAGCCGCCCAGCGAAAATCTTTGCAAGCTCGACAACAAGGCGGTCGAAAACACTTGCTCCGGCGCGCCGGTGAAGGCGTTGAGAGCGCTGCTCAGCACCGAACCGTTCGAACTGATGACGCCAGCCAGGACCGCAGCGGCGCCGGACTGGTCCGTGTTCGAGTTGCTCGCGGCGACGGTCAAATTCGTGATGGCGCCCGAGCCCGGCCCGTATGTCACGTCGTACATCGCGGAGAATCGCTCGGCGAATTGCTTGAGCTTCGCTGGATCCTGCAGATCGGAGATCGGCATGAGCCGCGAGAGCGTCTGCGCTTGGGTATTGATGTCTCCGCGCTGGTTGCCGGCGAGAGACCGAAGATGGTCTGAGCCACTTCCAGGAGATTTGGATCGGCGAGAATTTCGTATTCACTGGTCACCGACGGCGCTACGCGCTGGAAGTAAAGCGCAAGCTGGACGCCGACGTTCTGCGCCCCCTGATCGCTCTCGAGTTGCTGCTCGACATAGTTGCTCGTCGTCGTCTGGACCGCGTTCGTCGAGGCCGCCGAAGCCGCGCCGTCGCCAACGAAATTGAAAGCCGTGGCGAACGCCTTCCAGGCCGGGTTGCTCAAGGTGTTGGCGAGACTGTTGGGGCTGGACACGCCGCCTTCCAGCACCTTCGTGATCAGCGCCGTGGCGTTGATCTGGTCACCCAGGCCGTAGGCGTCGAGGGCGTAGGACAGCAGCCGATAATTGCTGACAAGGTCCTGTATGGAGGTCACGCTGCCGATATTGGCTTGATAATACGCGGTTGCGGATTTCACCGCGGGTTCGGCCGCAGTCATCGCCTGATACCGCGGCAAATCCTGCGACACGGCGAGATAGGCCGAGGTAGTGGTCGTCATGGTCGAGTCGGGTGGCCGGGGCCCAGCGTCGTATTGAGAGGGACGCCTCGAGGCTAGCGACGAAGTCCTGCCCGGGAGTTAATCTGCGGACGGGCGCCAAGACGCGGC
>NZ_JBAURI010000729.1:0-5721 GCF_049581145.1 Bradyrhizobium sp. | reverse complement strand
GCGCCGCGCCGAGCGCGTTGCGCAGCGCGGCGATCGCGCCTCCGCCGTCCGGTTGCGGCGTGGCGTCATAGGCTGTGGGCTGGCCATAGGCCATCGCGTCCAGATCGCTCCGCGGCTGCGCCAGCGCGACGGGACCCGTCGTCTGCATGCAGCCTGCGAGGGCGGACGCGAACGCCATCAGGGCAGCAATGATCAGCAATCGGAACGCGCGCAAAACCCACACTGGAGCCATCCGTTTCAAGCGGAGATTGCCCCCAGTCTTGCCCCTGTTATGGTTAACGGCGGGTTTCGGCAGCCCGAACGAAAGGTAAGAAATTGCCTCGCGCCCGCGGCTTCGGCGACGGAGCGACGCGACGATCAGGCGCTGACCACAATCCCGATCGGGCACGACACGCCGGTGCCGCCGAGGCCGCAATAGCCGCCCGGATTCTTGGCGAGATACTGCTGATGATAGTCCTCGGCGAAGTAGAACTCGCCCGCGGGCGCGATCTCGGTGGTGATGGCGCCGAGCCCCTTGGCCGACAGCGCCTTCTGATACGCAACCCTGGACGCTTCGGCCGCTTCGCGCTGTCTCTCGTCAATCGTGTAGATGGCGCTTCGATACTGCGTGCCGACATCGTTGCCCTGACGCATGCCCTGCGTCGGGTTGTGGCTCTCCCAGAACGTCTTCAAGAGCCGGTCATAGCTGACCGCGTTGGGATCGAACACCACGAGCACCGCTTCGGTGTGACCGGTAAGTCCCGAGCAGACCTCTTCATAGGTCGGGTTTGCCGTGTGACCGCCGGCATAGCCGACCGCGGTGACATGGATGCCGTTGCCGAGCTCCCAGAGCTTGCGTTCGGCGCCCCAGAAGCAGCCGAGGCCGAACATGGCCTGCGCGAGACCTGCCGGATGGGGCGGCTGCAAGTTGCGGCCGTTGACGAAATGTGTCGCTGCGGTCGGAATTGGCGTCGCACGGCCCGGCAGCGCCTCGGCTGCGCTCGGCAATGCGGTGGTCTTGCGCATGAACAACATCGATTTGCTCCGGGCGGCGAACAGGCCGGGGTGAAATCGACCTTGCCGGTTAGCCCTATATAGGGCTTCTCGCCGCGCGAGGCAGCCCCGTTTTCGCCGGTTCCGCGCGCCGGCGGATCAATCCCGCGAATAGCCGATCAAGGGCTTGCGCGGCCTGAACAGCAGCATCAGGAGAATGCCAAGTACGCCCAGCACGGCGAACACCGGTTGCTCGAGCAGAACCTTCACGATGCCGGTCCAAACCCACGGCGCGTTGCTCTCCAGCCACGCGTGAAACGTCTGCTGGCTGGATTGATTGACGTCGTTCCAGAACTGCCCGAACTGGGTGAACCGCAGGCTCTGATCGGCGACCCAGCGCGCGCCGTCATAGACCATGAAGATGAAACCGCCGGCCAGCAGCAACAGCCCCACAAGTCGGAAAAAACCGCGGATCATGCGTCACCCTATCTGTCGCGCCCCAAAGCCGCCGTCAGCCCTTACCGGGCCGTCAGCGGAAATTCAACCTCGTCAGTCACTTATCGACCTTTTGCAGGCAGGATGCGGCCACACAGGCGCAACCGAAGGCGTTGACGCTGCAAAGCCACCGCTCTATAAGGGCGCGACTGGCGGTGGGCGCAATCCCGCCGCCGCTGTTCTTTGAGCGGCGCCGGCTTTCGAGCTGTGAGCATACGAGCCTGGCTCACGGCACCGACATTCTCAAAGACCAATTCGAAATACCAGCGGCGTCGACCACGTGTTCATGCATGCGGCGCGCTTATCTGCGATCAACAGCGAGCGGTTACCGCCAAGGGATATTTGAGACGATGGCCAATACGACTTCCGCCAAGAAAGCGACGCGCAAGATTGCCCGTCGCACTCTGATCAACAAGTCGCGCCGCACGCAGATGCGCGGCGCTGTCCGCTCCGTCGAGGACGCAATCAAGCGTGGCGACCGCGCCGCTGCACTGAAGGCGATGGTTCACGCCGAGCCCGAGCTGATGCGCGCCGCGCAGTGCAACATCGTACACAAGAACAGCGCTAGCCGGAAAGTATCGCGGCTCACTCATCAGATCGCGAAGCTTGCGCATTGAACTGAACGCAAGCGAAATGCTTCTCTCTGGAGCCCGGCGTCGCCGGGCTTTTTTTTGTGTCGGGCTTTTTCTTCGTCTATCATCGCATTGTTCAGCGGACTGCGGCGGATGCAAGTCTCCTACTCCCGTATTTTTACTTGGTGCAGTTATGCCGCACCTGAAACAACCGCATCCAAAACCGCGAACATACTGTATGGTGCACTTGAGCATGCACGTCGCGTGGAATAGCTCCTGCGCGGCATGAGCGGGAGTTACCCTGCAAAAGCAATCGCGAAAAACATCGTTTCGCTAGTCACTTACCCGCATAGCGTCGCCAAGCACTTTGAAAATCCGCTGCCGCGCAAGCGAACGTAAATATTTTATGAAAATTTTTTGCGAGCGCGATGAGATTTATGACATGCGTGATTCCTCGCAGTGATTCAAAAACTTGCTTTCGAAGCAGCCACGGCCACGTCGCGAGTGCGACAGGTGCTCGCTTCGCCCCCGGCATCAAATGGATTGCGAGAAATCATGCATCGTGTATTCCTTAGATCGCTCGCAGCGTCCACGATCTATAGACCAGCGCGGTTTTAGAAACGGGACGGACGTGCAAATCGGCGGCGGTGTGCGCGTTGGCGACGCTTTTCAAGCATTGGTCGGATCGAGACCCATAGCGATAGGGGTAACGAGTACTTGCGTCCAAATTTCTCCGGCGAGGCCGCAGGTCTCGTTCGCTTTGAAAGAGAGATAACGGGCGCCAGTCATCCGGCCAAGAGCGGCGAAGGCCAGCCTGGCGGGTAACTTGGATGGGCGAAGCAGCTCAGCGGATGGACCGATCATGTCCTGACGCGGCTGTCCTTGGAACACGGGTGAGCGGACAGCTTGTCGTGAGCGATCACGATGAGGCGGGGAGGGTTGTTGCATGGTTTACGGAAACATCATTTGCGGAAACATCGCGTTCTCTAATCGGTTCTCTAATCGGTTCTCTAATCGACTGCCATCTTTCGATCACTCCATTTCAGACGCTTCCAGCGACAGCCTGGGTCCTCCGACGCGTATTCCGGAAAATCCGTCGAGTACGCGCTGACCTCGCCGGGAAATTCTTGCTCCAATCACCGTTGATCTGACCGCGGCGTCTTCGCCGAACGGAGAGTCGTGTCTGGAGCGGAGAATCCGCTTGAGGTCGCGCCGTAGCAGGAAATCTGTATCGGCGATTCGCGAACTCGTTGGTTACTCGTTTGGAAAAGTTTGCAGGCAATGACAAATATGGAAAAATCGGAACAGGACCGCTGGTCACGCGTCAAAGGTCGTCTTCGCTCGACCGTCGGCGAGGATGTCTATACGAGCTGGTTTGCACGCATGGACCTCGAAGGCGTCCAGGATGAAAGCGTTCGTCTCTCGGTTCCCACGCGATTTCTGAAGAGCTGGATCCAGGCGCATTATGCCGAGCGCGTGCTGTCCTGCTGGCAAGCCGAAATGCCTGAGGTGCATCGCATCGATCTCACCGTGCGCACGGCCATCCGAGCGGTAACGCCCGCGAAGGAGGCCGCCCCGCAAGTCGAGACGCGCCAGGTCCCGCGCAGCGATGGCCGTACCACCGTCGAGTTGCGCTCGACCGCGACCGCGCCGGTGTCCGCAAACCATGACGCGCTCGGCGGCTCGCCGCTCGATCCGCGGCTGACCTTTGCAAGCTTCGTCGTCGGCCGCTCCAACACGCTGGCCCACGCTGCCGCGCGTCAGGTTGCGGAGGGGCGGCGCGGCGATCCTGTGATGTTCAATCCGCTGTACATCCACGCTGGCGTCGGACTTGGCAAAACCCACCTGCTGCAGGCCGTGACCTGGGCAGGCAATGCCGGCAGCGAGCGCAAGGTGCTCTATCTCACGGCAGAAAAATTCATGTATGGCTTCGTCGCGGCGCTGAAGACGCAGACCGCCCTGGCCTTCAAGGAAGCGCTGCGCGGCATCGACGTGCTGGTTATCGACGATCTGCAGTTCCTGCAGGGCAAGTCGACGCAGGCCGAGTTCTGCCACACGTTGAATGCGCTGATCGACGCCGGACGCCAGGTCGTGATTGCGGCCGACCGGCCGCCTTCGGACCTCGAAAGCCTCGACGACCGGGTGCGTTCGCGACTCGCCGGCGGCCTCGTGGTCGAGATGGCCTCGCTCGGCGAGGAGCTGCGGCTCGGCATTCTCAAATCGCGCGTCGCGGCAGCCCGCACGCATCATGCGAGCTTCGACGTACCGGAGCCGGTGCTCGATTATCTCGCGCGCGCCATCACCCATAACGGCCGCGACCTCGAGGGCGCCATCAACCGGCTGCTGG
Organism: Bradyrhizobium sp.; assembly: GCF_049581145.1. Taxonomy (GTDB): domain Bacteria; phylum Pseudomonadota; class Alphaproteobacteria; order Rhizobiales; family Xanthobacteraceae; genus Bradyrhizobium. The sequence continues at coordinate 1,335 of NZ_JBAURI010000729.1, read as the reverse complement.
CGCATTCCAAGCTCAACGCCCAGCCGGTGACGCTGGAAATGGCCGAGCATGAGGTGCGCGACCTGATCCGTCCGCAAGAGCCGAAGCGGATCAAGATCGAGGACATCCAGCGCGTGGTGGCCCGGCAATATAACGTCAGCCGCTCCGATCTCTTGTCCTCGCGCCGCACCGCGAACGTGGTGCGGCCGCGCCAGGTGGCGATGTATCTGGCCAAGACGCTGACACTGCGCTCGCTGCCGGAGATCGGCCGCCGCTTTGGCGGGCGCGACCACACCACCGTCCTGCATGCCGTTCGCAAGATCGAAGCGCTGGTCGCCAAGGACACCGCTCTGTCCGAAGAGGTCGAGCTCTTGAAGCGGCAGTTGCAGGAGTAAGCGGTTCGCTTTGGCCGCGTTCGCCGTCGGCGCGAGGCATAGGCGGTTTTCGCAGCGCCCGTGGTCCGCTGGGACCACGGGCGGGAACCAGCCCAGAAGCCCGCGTGCCCCCTCCCCCCTGCGGCGCGACCTGCGGAGAAAGCGGCCGACGTCCTGCCAAAACGTGGGAAACGGCGCCCGATCCCTTGAACTTGCGGCCCATCCGCGCCACCTTACGGTCCCCCGAAGGCCCGTGGCCTACCGGGTGCCAAGGCCGTGGCGCTCATCAGCCGCCCGGCATTCCCAGGACATGCTTTGTTGGATCGGGCGGATATTGCAATGAAGGTCACCGTCGAACGCGCGCAACTTCTCAAGTCGCTGGGGCACGTCCACCGCGTGGTCGAGCGCCGCAACACCATTCCGATTCTCGGCAACGTGCTGCTTCGCGCCGAGAACGCCCAGCTGTCGCTGAAGGCGACCGACCTCGATCTCGAGGTGACGGAAACGCTGGCTGCCGAGACCGGAGCCGGCGGTGGGTCCACCACGGTGCCCGCGCACATGTTCTACGACATCGTGCGCAAACTGCCTGACGGCGCGCAGATCGTACTGGAGGGCGACGGCGACCGTTCGGTGCTGGCGATCCGGGCCGGCCGCTCGCGCTTCACCCTGCAGACGCTGCCGGAAAGCGATTTCCCCGACCTCGCCGCCGGCGACATGACGCATTCCTTCACGCTTACGGCTGCCGATCTGAAACGGCTGATCGATCGCACCCAATTCGCGATCTCGACGGAAGAAACCCGCTATTACCTGAATGGAATCTATCTGCATGCGGCCGGCACCGCCAAGGCGCCGACGTTGCGCGCGGTCGCGACCGACGGGCATCGCCTCGCACAGGTCGATCTGCCGTTGCCGCAAGGCGCGACCGGCATGCCCGGCGTGATCGTGCCGCGCAAGACCGTCGGCGAAGTGCTGCGCCTAATCG
>NZ_JBAURI010000728.1:0-1577 GCF_049581145.1 Bradyrhizobium sp. | reverse complement strand
GGCGGCGCGCGCCGCTCGATCACCACGCAGAGCCTGCGCGACCTGGCGGAGCGGTTCGGCGTCCGTCCGCTGGAGTCGGCCCTCGAACTCGAAAGCTGGATCTAGCCGGGGGAGAATGCGCGATGATCCGCAAGGCTTTTCTGATGTCGGTCGATCCGGCCGCGCACGATGAATACAGGAAGCGGCACGACGAGGTCTGGCCGGACCTTCAGTCCGTTCTCACGGCGCACGGGGCGCATAACTACTCGATCTACCTGGATTGCAAGCGCAGTCTCCTGTTCGGCTACGTCGAAGTCGAAAGCATCGAGCGGTGAGACGCGATCGCGACCACCGACGCGTGTCGGCGGTGGTGGGAGTACATGCGGGACATCATGCCTTCCAATCCGAACGGCAGCCCGGTTTCCGAGGATCTGGAGGAGGTTTTCCATCTGGCCTGAATCCGTGGCGCGTCCGTAGCTTGTTTGGCCGCGGCCAAGTCCCCCTGCTCCTGCAAGACGGCGTGGTAAAGACCCTGGATCTGGCGCCCTGCGGACGCCGACGCCGGAGCAAAAGAGGAGTAAGTGGAGCCGCCTTGATGGCGGGGTCGTAAAACTTCGCATATGTGGCATTCGTTCGCCGAATGGGAGACGAACGTGCCCATGGCGCTGCTTGCACTCCGCCTGAGCGCCTGAGCTCCTCACCCTTCGATCCTTGCCCCGGGTCGAACGCGACCAATCGCAAAGAGGCTCAGACGTCTGCGCCGAGCCGACTGGATATCTTCCGGGCGATCTCGCGCACGTTGGTGACGATCTTCTCGATCTCCGGCTCGTCGAAGTCGCGCTTCGGCAGACTCACGGCGAGGCCAGCGATCGGGCGATTGCGGGAGTTCAGGACCGGGTAGCCGAAGCACACCATGCCTTCAAGCACGCCTTCGTCGTCCATCGTGTAACCGCGCTTGCGGCAGGCGTCGATGTCCTTGAGCAAGAGATCGAGGGTCTTCGGGCTTCGCGCCGTCAGAGGCGCCGGAAAACCCTCGCCGAACAGACGCTTCACCTCGAAGTCGCTCATGTAGCTGAGAAACGCCTTTCCTGTCGCCGTGAACGCCGCAGGCAAGCGCATGCCGACCCTGAATTCGAAGCTTGGCAGAAAATGCGAATTGCGCGCGGCGATGTAGACGACCTCGGTCCCCTCCAGCACCGAAAGCGTGATCGTCGCACCGGGAAACTGCGTTCCCTCGTCCCAGATCGTGGCGAATTCCGCCGCCACGTCCGACCGCTCCGAAAACGCGTTCGCCCAGCGCATGAAGTGGGAACCGAGATGAAAGCTCTGGTCCGAGCGGCGAATCAGAAGATTGAGATGCGCAAGCGTGGCGCACAGCGTGTGCGCGCTGCTCTTGGCGATGCCGATTTGTCGCGCAATCTCCGATGCGCTCAGACCCTGAGGCGATTTCGAAACGAGATCCAAGATCTGGCAAGCGCGTTCGACCGCGGGAACCAGTCCGCGACCGTCCTTGGTGGCCGCTTCAGCGGCCTCCCCCCCATCTTGCGACGCTGACATTTCGCTTGCCGTTGATTCTTCTTTATGGCTAGATGCTATTC
>NZ_JBAURI010000727.1:0-27309 GCF_049581145.1 Bradyrhizobium sp. | reverse complement strand
TCTTCCAGACGAAACCCGCAGCGCGTGAGCGGCGCGAGTGCACCGAGACGATCGCGGGCACTGTGCCGGCCACGACAGCGGCAATGGCGGATGAGAACGACGACAGGACGGGGAGGGTTGGATCGGTCATGGCAAAGCTCCGGTTCATGTCACGCCAAACTGGGGTCTTGTTAAGGGTTTGATAACTAGTCGGGTGGGCAGGGCTTGCCGCAAGCCGCATGCCCGCGCCCCCGCGAATTCGCCGGTTCCAAACCTGTTCAGTGCTCGGAGAATCACGTAGGTGTCTTTTTTGAGGTCATCTTGAAATGCGCCAATGAAAAGTCATGAACGTCGGGCCGCGGCCCAAAAATCCAAGGCGACCTCTGACGGCGCCAGCCGGCCCGCGAGGCTCTACCAGGCCGGCATGCGGCACCTGCAGGCCGGGCGTCAACTCGACGCCCAGATCTGTTGCCAACAGGCGCTGGCGGTCGATCCGAACCATGCCGACACCTTTCATCTGATGGGCCTCTTGGCGCTGCAGGCACAGCAGTACGACCTCGCGGCGGAATGGTTCGCCCGTGCCATCCGGCAGGGGCCGAAACCGCAGTATCTCCTCAGTCTCGGCGCCGTGCTGCGGCAGCAGGGGCGCCTCGAGGAGGCGCTCAAGGCGGTCGACGAGGCGGTACAGCTCAAACCGGATGACGCCTGCGCCTGGAAGCAGCTCGGCGATGTGCTGGCCGACGTGAAGCGTGGCGAGCAGGCTCTTGCGAGCTACCAGCAAGCGCTCAGGCTCAATCCCGGGGATTGGGAAGCCGCCGAAAAAACCGGATGCCTGCTGTCGCAGCTGGGACGGCTGGAAGAGGCTCTGGGCTATCTCAGGCTTTCCGACCAGTTGCAGCCGAATTCCGCCGCGACGCTGCAAATGTGCGCGCTGGTGCTTTACACCCTCAAGAGATTCGAGGAAGCCCTCACCGAGATCAGAAAAGCCCAGGCGCTCGATCCGGCGGACCTCGACATCTGCAACAATCTCGGCGTCTTCCTGCAGCGGCTCGGCCGCCATGAAGAGGCGTTGTCGTGGTTCGATCGTGCGCTGGAAATTCGTCCGGATTTCATCACCGCGTTCACCAACAAGGCGTACTCGCTCACCTATCTGCACCGCTTCGCCGAGGCTTTCGCGGTCTACGATGCCTCGAGCATCGTTGCCCCCGGCAATGCCGAGGTGGCGTGGAGCAGGGCGCTGCTGCAGCTCCTGACCGGGAATTTCGAGGCCGGCTGGCTCGGGCGCGAAGCGCGCTGGAAGGTGCCAAGCCTGACGATTGCCCGGCTTGATACGCCTCAGCCGCTCTGGCTCGGCAAAGGTCCGATCGCGGGCAAGACCATTCTCATCCTGACCGACGAAGGATTCGGCGACGCCATCCAGTTCGCGCGTTATGTGCCGATGGTCGCTGCGCTTGGCGCGCGCGTCATTCTGGTCGTGTCGGATGCGTTGTGGCCGTTGTTCTCGGGACTGGCCGGTGTCGCGCAGTGCCTTCCACTGTCGGTCGCCAAGCTGCCGTCGTTCGACATGTATTGTCCGATCTCGAGCCTGCCGCTCGCTTTCGCGACCAGACTCGAGACGATCCCGTCCACGACGCCGTACCTGCCGGCGCCCGCAAAATCCCGGTTGCAGGTCTGGGAAGACCGGCTCGGTCCGCATGACAAGTTGCGGGTCGGCCTGGCCTGGTCCGGCAACCCGAACCATAAGGACGATCACAACCGATCGCTGCCGCTCAGCGCACTGGCACCGATCCTCGACTGCGACGCGACGTTTGTGAGCCTGCAGAAGGACCTGCGGCCCGACGATGCGCCGTTCCTTCGCCAACGCTCCGACATCGTTGATCTGACGGCTCATCTCACCGATTTCGCCGCAACCGCGGCGCTGGTATCGTGTCTCGATCTGGTGATCTCTGTGGACAGCGCCGTCGCCCATCTTGCTGGCGCGCTCGCCCGACCGACCTGGATCATCCTGCCCTCCACGCCGGACTACCGTTGGCTGCTCGATCGCGACGACAGTCCCTGGTACCCGACGGCGCGGCTGTTCCGGCAAAGCGACAGTTCCGGTTACGGCCGCCTGATCGAGCGGGCGCGGGCCGAATTGAGTGGATGGATCGCTGTGTGGTCAGAGCAGGCGCGTGACCAGCGGGGATGATGAGATTGAGCCGGCTTGGTTCGCTGCCGGGCACGGCCTCAGTATGCAAGAGGTGAGCTGTACAGCCGCTTGGTTGCCGGAGATCAGCCTGGATCATCGCACCGGATCACCTGAAACACGCCGATGAATCGTCGCGAACGCCGCGCCGCGGTCCAAAAGTCCAAGGCGGCTGCAGACCGTGCCGACAGTCCCGCGACACTGCACCGGACCGGCATGCAGCATCTGCAAGCCGGACGCCATCTCGACGCTCAGCTGTGTTGCCAGCAAGTCCTCGCCGTTGATCCCAATCATGCGGACACCCTTCACCTGATGGGCTTGTTGTCGCTGCAGGCGGAGCAGCACAATCTCGCCGTCGAGTGGATCGCCCGTGCCATCCGCTGCGATCCCCAAGCGCAATATCTCCTGAGTCTCGGGACTGCTTTGCAGCGTCAGGGCAGGCTCGAGGAAGCGCTGAAGGCCTTCGGCAAGGCTGCGCAGCTCAAACCGGACGCCGCCGGGCCGTGGCAACATCTCGGCGCCGCCCTCGTTGAGTTGAAGCGTCCGGGCGACGCCCTGCTGGCCTTTCAGCAGCTGCTCGAGCTCGACCCGGGCAATTGGGACGCCGCCGACAAATGCGCGTCGCTGTTCCTGCAGTTGGGGCGGCTGGAGGAAGCTGTCGGTTATTTTGGCTTGTGCGACCAGATGCAGCCTGGTCGCGTTGCGACAGTCAAGATGCGCGCGCTGGCACTGTTCGGCCAGAGGCGGTTCGAAGAAAGCCTGGCCGAGACCAGGCGGGCGCATGCGCTCGATCCGGCGGATGCCGACATCTGCAATAATCTCGGGGTCGTTCTCCGCCGGCTCGACCGGGAAGAGGAATCGCTGCCCTGGTTCGACCGGGCGCTTGAACTTCGGCCGAATTCTCCGGCCGTGTTCACCAACAAGGCCTTTGCCCTGACGCAGTTGCACCGGTTCAGCGAAGCCCTTTCTCTCTATGATGCCTCGGATGCCATCGACCCCGGCAATCCCGACGTGGAATGGAGCAGGGCGCTGTTGCATCTGTTGATGGGGAATTTCGAGGCGGGCTGGGCGGGGCGCGAAGCCCGCTGGCAAGCCTCGGGCCTGTCGATGACCAATTTCAAGTTCAGCGAGCCGCTATGGCTCGGGAAGCAGTCCGTTGCCGGCAAGACCATCCTGATCCATGTGGACGAAGGATTCGGCGATACCATCCAGTTCGCACGCTATGTGCCGATGGTGGCAGCGCTCGGCGCGCGCGTCATCCTGATCGTCTCCGACGCCTTGCAGCCGTTATTGTCGGAACTGAGCGGGGTTTCCGAATGCCACCCATTGTCGACCGACAAGCTGCTGGCCTTCGACACGTATTGCCCGATCTCGAGCCTGCCGCTGGCTTTTGACACCCGGCTCGAGACGATTCCCGCCGCGGCGTCGTACCTGCCGATGCCGACAAAATCCCGTTTGCAGGCCTGGGAGGACCGTCTCGGCCCGCATGACAGGTTGCGGGTCGGCATGGTCTGGTCCGGCAATCCCAAGCACAAGGACGATCACAACCGATCGCTTGCGTTGCGCATATTGTCGCCGCTGCTGCAGCTCGATGCCAGCTTCGTGAGCCTGCAGAAGGAGTTGAGACCCGGTGACATGGCAACCCTGCGCGAGAGCGGCATCGTCGACCTGACCGCCGGTCTGACCGACTTCGTCGAAACTGCGGCGCTGGTGTGCTGTCTCGATCTGGTGATCACCGTGGACACCAGCGTCGCCCATCTTGCCGCGGCGCTCGGACGTCCAACCTGGATCCTGCTGCCCTACAAGCCGGATTATCGCTGGCTGCTCGATCGTGACGACAGCCCCTGGTATCCGACGGTACGGCTGTTCAGGCAAACCATGACCCGCGAATATGCCAGCGTGGTCGAGCGGGTGCGGGCCGAGTTGAGCGCGCGGATCGCGGCATGGTCGGAGCGGACGGGTTGATCCCCGGTCAGCGCAACAGCGGCCGCATGGTTTTCTCGCACGACCGCTGCTCCCAGCCATGGCGTTCGAGCTCGGGGTCGTCGTGCTCCTCCTGTGGCCAGCCGAGGCAGAGATAGGCGATGAAGCTCCAATGCGGCGGCAGGTCGAGCGCGGCGTGGACCTCGTCGGGATCGAGGATCGAGACCCAGCCGACGCCAAGCCCCTCGGCGCGCGCCGCGAGCCACAGCGTCTGGATCGCCGCGACCACCGAATAGCGGATCGTCTCCGGCATCGTCTTCCGTCCAAGACCGTGGCCGGTGGCCGTCTCCTCATCGGCGCACACCGCGAGATGAACCGGCGCCTCGACGAGTCCCTCGAGCTTCAGCCGGGCATAACGCGCTTGCCGTTCGCCGTCATAACCTTCGAGGGCGACCTGATTGGCCTTGGCAAAATTCTCCGCGATCAGCGTGCGCCGCGCCGGTGTTTCGACCAGGACGAAGCGCCAGGGTTGGCTCAGGCCCACCGACGGCGCATGGGCCGCGAGCGCAAGCAGCCGCTCGATCAAGCCGGGCGCGACCGGATCGGATCGAAACCTGCGCACGTCGCGGCGCCAGCGCACCAGCTCGGAGAATTGCTCCCTGAAGGCTGCGTCGAAGTGCGGGGGGCGCTTTTCGGTGTTGAGCGTCATGCCGTCTTGGCGTTTGAGTTGGCCTTGGAGACATCGCAGCCTGCGCGCAGGCGTGCCAAATCTCGCGTGCCAAGTCTCATTAGCACAATGGACGACTGTGAAAGACTTCATTTTGCCCGGTTTTGGCCTGGCGGCCACCGCGTCGCGAAGCCGGGGTGGCCTCAGTGGAAGGCCAGACCCGGCCGATGATCCTGCCGCTTGGACCAGGAGATGTAATAGGCAACACCGGTCATCACCAAGATCCCGCCGACGCTGACAAGAACCTGCATGATGAGGGAGTTCGGTCCCGTAATCAGCAGGAAGTGACCGGCAAAGGACAGGAACACACCGATGCAGAAGACAGAAAGCCATTCCTCGCCGCCTTTCATCACCGGATCCAGTATTTTCCAGCTCAGCGGCGACCAGTCTTTCGGCACCAGATAGCTGAAGACCAGGGCCAGCGCGAGGAAGTGCACGACCCGGAGCGGCGGCAGATTCTCCTTGTCGCCAGGCATGATGGGATCGAGCCCGAGATCCGACAGAACACTGCCGAGCTGCGGTGAGTGCCCGGCAACCGTGATCGCCAGCGCGAGCCCCAGATAGGCGAGCGCCGCGATGCGCAGCAGCGGCAGCCGGTGCAGTGTTGCGGTGAGCTGGTGTCCATGCAGCGCGAACCAGGTTCCGAGCACGAACAGAAGCTGCCAGCAGAACGGATTGAAGTACCAGCTCCCGGTGGGAAACGACGGCAGGCTCCAATCGAAGTGCCGCGCGGCGAAATAGAGCGCGATCGAACCTGCCAGGGCGAGATTGGGCCGGCGCAGCATCAACCATAACGCCGGCGGCAGGAACGCCATCAGGGCGATGAACAGTTGCAGGGCGTCCAGGTTCAGGGGTTTTGCCTGCAGCAACAGGCCGTGCATCAGCGTCCGCGTCGGATGGTCCACGATCCCTGTCACATTATATTCGTCGAACAGCTCGGTCGTGGCGTATTGCGTGGCCACGTTTCCGATCACGTCGACGTAAATCACGAACAGGACGACATAGGCGGCATAAAGCTGCCAGACCCGCTTGAAGATCCGCGTCGCCATCACGACGAAGCTGCGCTCCATCGCCATCTTGCCGTAGATGATGGCCGCCGCGTAGCCGGCGACGAACACGAAAACGTCCGTGGCCCCGCTGAAACCGAAGTTGCGCAGCGTCAGCAGGTTGACCGCGTCGTTCGGGATATGGTCGAGAAAGATGAACCAGTTGGCGAACCCGCGCAAAAGGTCGATGCGCAGATCATGGCCGCGCTTTTCAAGATATGCCTTGACGGAGGGGTTCATCGTCTTCGGACTGATCGATCTCCGCTCTATGTGGATTCGCGCGGCGACAAATCCAGTGAGGAAGGCGGATCAAATTCGCATAGCGTTTGCGTGAACGCAGCACTTTGATTGGGCACAAGCAGAGCGATCAGCCGATCGGGCTGTCGCGCGAGCGAATCAACTGGCCCCCGGTCGCCAATGTGATTCGCAAGCAGCACCATAGCCTGGCGTTGACGCGCAAGGCTTCTGTTCGATTGGTGGTCGCACGAGCGGCGGCAGTGACCTTGCAAGCGTCGGAACGGAGCGCGCCGCCATGCAATGCTGCGTCAGAAGGCTTGATCCGGCCCGCGGTGGCGCTATATCGGGGTTTTCCTGATCATTTCCCTGGGCAAACCTATGACGATGAGCGAAACCGCCGCCGTATCCCGGCCGTTCCAGGCCGAGGTCTCCGAACTGCTGAATCTGATGGTGCATTCGGTCTACTCGGAGACCGACATCTTCCTGCGCGAACTGATCTCGAATGCGTCGGACGCCTGCGACAAGCTGCGCTATGAGGCGATCGCCAGGCCCGAACTGATCGGCGACGGCGAGCCGCCAAAAATCCGCATTGCGCCGCACAAGACGGCGAACACGCTCACTGTCGCCGATACCGGCATCGGCATGGACCGGCAGGAACTGATCGACAATCTCGGCACCATCGCCCGTTCCGGCACCAAGGCCTTCGTCGCGCGGCTGGCCGAGGCCAAGGATGGCGCCGGCCTGATCGGCCAGTTCGGCGTCGGTTTCTATTCCGCGTTCATGGTGGCCGACCGCATCGTCGTCACCAGCCGCCGGGCCGGCAGCGATGAGGTCTGGACCTGGTCGTCTTCCGGCGGCTCCGGTTTTGACGTCAGCCCCGCGAGTGAAGATGACGCCAAACGCGTGACGCGCGGCACCGAGATCGTGCTGCATCTGAAGGCGGACGCCGCCAAATATCTCGAGAGCTATCAGATCGAACGCATCGTCGGCGCCTATTCCGACAATATCCAATTCCCGATCGAACTGATTCCGGAGGAGGGCGAGCCGCGGCAGATCAATTCGGCCAGCGCGCTGTGGCAGCGGCCGAAATCCGAGCTCAAGCCGGAGGACTATGCGCAAGCCTACAAGTCGATCGCGGGCGCCTTCGACGAACCGGCGATGACGCTGCATTACCGTGCCGAGGGCCGCTACTCCTATGCGGTGCTGCTGTTTGCACCCTCGACCAAACCGTTCGACCTGTTCGAACCGGCGCGCAAGGGCAAGGTCAAGCTCTATGTCCGCCGCGTCTTCATCACCGACGACGCCGACCTGTTGCCGGCCTACCTGCGCTTCATCCGCGGCGTGATCGACAGCGAGGACCTGCCGCTCAACCTCTCGCGCGAGATGCTGCAGAACAATCCGCAGCTCGTCCAGATCCGCAAGGCGGTCACGAGCCGCGTCATCGGCGAATTGGAGCAGCTCGGCGACAAGGAGCCGGACAATTTCAACAAGATCTGGGACGCCTTCGGCGCCGTGATCAAGGAAGGCATCTACGAGGATTTCGAGCGGCGCGACAAATTGCTCGCGCTGGCGCGGTTTTCCACTACATCGGGCGAACGCCGTTCGCTCAAGCAATATGTCGCTGATTTCAAGCCCAACCAGACCGAGATCTATTTCCTGGTCGGCGACAGCGCCGAGCGGCTGAAATCCAATCCGCGGCTGGAAGCCGCCACCGCGCGCGGCATCGAGGTGCTGCTCCTGACCGACGCGGTCGATGCGTTCTGGACCTCGGCGCGGCTCGAATTCGAGGGCAAGCCGCTGAAGTCGCTGAGCCAGGGCGATCTCAATCTCGACTTGATCCCGCTGGTCGACGAGAAGCCGGAGAGCAACGCCGAGGCCGCCGATGAGGCGGCAACGATTGCGATCATCAAGGCGAGCCTGGGCGATCGCGTCACCGACGTGAAGGCGTCGACCCGGCTGACCACCAGCGCCTCCTGCCTGGTCGCCGGCAATCAGGGACCGGATCGCGAACTGGAACGGCTGTTGTCGCAGCAGAATCGCGGCGCACGGACCAAGCCGATCCTGGAGATCAATCTGCGGCATCCGCTGCTGTCGGCGATCGCGAAGGCGCAGGCTGGCTCGAAGACCGTCGACGACCTGTCGCTGCTGCTGCTGGAGCAGGCGCAGATCCTCGATGGCGAACTGCCGGAGGATCCGGCCGCGTTCGCGGCGCGGCTCAACCGGCTAGTGCTGCAAGGCGTGGCTGCCGGATAGCGGCGGGCACAAACCGCCTCTAGCCGGAAGTTGCTCAACTTCCGGCTAGCCCATGTTGACGTCAAACATGAGCTGGCGTCGTCCCGGCGTACGCCGGGACCCAAACCGGGTGATCTATCTGGCGACGCGAACTGGTCGACGCCCTTTCGCAGAACGAACGCGGGCGGTTATGGGTCCCGGCGTTCGCTGGGACGACCAGGATGCTTATTCCTTCTTCGTTCCCGACAATTCCACCACCTTGCGCCAGCGCTCGGTTTCGCCTGCGAGCATCGCGCCGAATTCGGAGGCATTGCCGGTGATCGGAATGGCGCCGAGCTCGGCGATACGTCGCTTGATCGCGGGATCGGCCAGTGCTGCGTTGATCTCCTTGTTCAGGAGATCGATGACGTCGCGCGGCGTGTCGCGGGGCGCGCCGACGCCGTAGAATGAGGTGGTTTCGTAGCCCGGCAGCGTATCCGCGATCGGCGGCACGTCGGGCAGAATCTCCGACCGGTCGCGCGTGGTGACGCCGAGCGCACGCAGCTTGCCGGCCCGCACCAGTTCGAACGACGACGTGACATTGTCGAACATGCCCTGGATCTGGCCGGACATCACGTCGGTCAGGCCCGGCGCCGACCCGCGATAGGGCACGTGCGTGAACGCGATGCCGGCCATCGCCTTGAACAACTCGCCGGACAGATGCAGCGAGGTGCCGATGCCGGATGAGGCGATCGAGAGCTTGCCCGGATTGGCTTTGGCATAAGCGATGAACTCGGCGATGCTGTGCGCGGGCAACTCGTTGTTGACGACCAAAACCAGCGGGATGCGGGCGACGCCAGCGACCGGCGCGATGCTCTTGGCGAAGTCGAACGTCAGGGTCGGATCGAAAGACGCGTTGATCGCATTCGCGGTCGAGGTGAGCAGCAGCGTATAGCCGTCCGGCGGCGACGAAATCACCGCCTGCGTGCCGATCGTGCTGCCGGCGCCCGGCTTGTTCTCGACCACGAAGGCCTGGCCCAACTTGTCCGAGAGGTATTGGCAGATCAGCCGCGACAGCACGTCGGTTGCGCCGCCCGCGGTATAGGGCACCACCCATTTCACGGCATGCGATGGAAATTGCGCTTCCGCCCGCGCCGGCGCCACCAGGCCGCCCGTGACCAAGGCCAGTCCGGCGCTTGCTGTCGAGCATAGGAAGCTTCGTTTGCTGATCATCATGGCCCGAATTCCGGTTGACGTGTCGTTGACGTCGGTGTTGCAGAATTTGGGCCAGATTGCACGGCGTTCCCGTCATCAGGGTAAATTCGATCCGATGCCGTGGGAGTCCAGCTATTCGGCGGCGTCCTTTAGCGGCGCGTCCGTCGCGGGCTGCTGCGGCTCGCTGGGTTTCCGGCTCGTAGTCCAGCGCGCGATCGCATCGGAAAGATTGTCGAGGTAAAGGTAGACCACCGGCGTCGTGAACAGCGTCAGCGCCTGGCTGACGAGGAGGCCGCCGACCATCGCGTAGCCAAGCGGCTGACGGATTTCCGAGCCGGTGCCGGTGCCCAGCATCAGCGGGACGCCGCCGAGCAGCGCCGCCATCGTCGTCATCATGATGGGACGGAAGCGCAAGGTCGCGGCCTTGCGGATCGATTCACGCGGCGACAGATGCTCGTCACGTTCGGCCGCGATCGCGAAGTCGACCATCATGATGCCGTTCTTCTTGACGATGCCGATCAGGAGAATCACCCCGATCAGGGCGATCAGGCTGAAGTCGAACCCGAACGCCATCAGGATTGCCAAAGCGCCGACGCCCGCTGACGGCAGGGTCGACAGGATGGTCAGCGGATGAATATAGCTCTCATAGAGAATGCCGAGGATCAGGTAGACCACGACCAATGCCGCCAGAATGAGAAGCGGTACCGTGCCGAGCGATTGCTGAAACGCCTGCGCCGTGCCCTGAAAGCTCGAGCTGAGCGTCGCCGGCGCCCCCATCCGGGCCATCGCCTTCTGCACGGCGTTGGTGGCCTGGCCGAGCGCCACGCCCTGGCCGAGATTGAAGCTGATGGTCACCGCCGGGAACTGGCCCTGATGGGCGATCGAGAGCGGGCGCACCGGCACGCTGGTCCATTTGCAGAACACCGATAGCGGCACCTCGCCGCCGGTGCTCGGTGACTTGATGTAGAGCTTGCCGAGCGTGTCGAGCTTGCCCTGCAGCTCGGGCAGAATTTCCAGGATGACGTGATAGCTGTTGAGCTGGGTGAAATACTGCGTGACCTGGCGCTGGCCGAACGCGTCATACAGCGTGTCGTCGATCAGCTGCGGCTCGATGCCGTAGCGCGCGGCGGTGTCGCGGTCGATGGTGAGGCCGAGCGTCGTTCCTTCGGTCTGCTGGTCGGTGGCGACGTCGCGCAGTTCGGGCAGCTTCTGCATCTCGGCCAGAAGCTTCGGCGCCCATTCGTTCAGCTCGGCAAGGTTGGCGTCCTGCAGGGTGAATTCGAATTGCGTCCGCGTGGCGCGGCCGCCGAGCCGCACGTCCTGCGAGGCCTGCATGTAGAGCCGGGCGCCCTCGACCTTGTCCAGCTTCGGCCGCAGCCGCGCTATGATCTGTTCCGCGGAGACGTCGCGCTCCTCGCGCGGCTTCAGCGTGACGTACATGCGCCCCGAATTGAGCGCTGTGCCACCGCCGCCGATGAACATCGCGATGCTGTCGACGGCGGGATCGGCCTGCACGATCCGGCTCAGTTCCTCCTGCCGCCGTTTCATGTCGGCAAACGATATGTCCTGCGACATCTCGGAGACCGCGGTCAGGAAACCGTTGTCCTGCTGCGGAAAGAAGCCCTTGGGAATGATGATGAACAGATAGACCGACAGCGCGACCGTCGCGAAGAAGATGCCGAGCGTCATCAGGCTGTGCCGGAGCGCCAGATCGAGCCCGCGCTCATAGCCATGCAGCATGCGCTCGAAGGCGCGTTCGCTCCATTGATAGAGCCGCCCGTGCCGGGTCTGGCCGTGCGCGCGCAGGAAGCGGGAGGCCATCATCGGCGTGAGCGACAGCGACACCACGAGCGAGACAAGGATCGCCATCGCCAGCGTCACCGCGAATTCACGGAACAGCCGGCCGATGACGCCGCCCATCAAGAGCAGCGGGATCAGGACCGCGACCAGCGAGATGCTGATCGAGACGATGGTGAAGCCGATTTCGCTGGCGCCCTTGAAGGCCGCGGCAAGCGGCTTCTCGCCTTTCTCGACGTAACGCGTGATGTTCTCCAGCATCACGATGGCATCGTCGACCACGAAGCCGACGGCGATGGTCAGCGCCATCAGTGAGAGGTTGTCGAGGGTGTAGCCGAATGCCCACATCAGCGCGCAGGCGCCGAGCAGTGCCAGTGGCACGGTCACGGCCGGAATGACGGTCGCCCAGAAACTGCGCAGGAACAGGAAGATCACCATGACCACCAGCGCCACGGTGATGAGAAGCGTGAGCTGGACCTCATGAACCGCGGCGCGGATCGTGATCGTCTGGTCGCTGATGATCTTGATCTTGATGGCCGGGGGAATGGCGGCGATCAGGCGGGGAAGCTCTTGCTTGATGCGGTCGACGGTATTGATGACATTGGCGCCGGGTTGCTTGAAGATGACGAGAAAGACGCCGCGCTTGCCGTCCGCCCAGGCGGCCTGCTTCATGTCCTCAGGCCCGTCGATGGCCCGGCCGAGATCGCGAATTCGTAACGGTCCGCCATTGCGATAGGCGATGATGACGTCGTTCCAGTCCTTGGCATCGAGCAGCTGGTCGTTGGCGTAGATGGTGTAGGCGCGCTTTGCACCGTCGATATTGCCCTTCGGCGCATCGGCCGTGGTGATTGCGATCTGGTTGCGCACGTCCTCCAGCGACAGGCCCTTTGCAACCAGCTTCGCTGGATCGACCTGGACCCGGATCGCAGGCTTCTGCTGGCCGCCGATGAACACCTGGGCGACGCCGGACAGCTGGCTGATCTGCTGGCCGAGCTGGGCGTCGACCGCATCGCTTACCCGGATCAGCGGCAGCGTGTCGGAGGTCGCCGACAGCAGCAGGATCGGCGAGTCCGCCGGGTTGACCTTGCGGTAGGTCGGCGGCGAGGGCAGGTTCTTCGGCAACTGGCCGCTCGCGGCATTGATGGCGCCCTGGATGTCATTGGCCGCGCCGTCGATATTGCGGTTGAGATCGAACTGGATCGTCACCGCCGTCGAGCCCAGCGAACTCGTCGAAGTCATCTGCGCGATGCCGGGAATCTGCGCGAGCTGGCGCTCCAAAGGCTGCGCCACCGAGGCGGCCATGGTCTCGGGACTGCCGCCCGGCAGGCTCGCCGACACCTGGATGGTTGGAAAATCGACCTGCGGCAGCGGCGCGACGGGCAGCAGCGGATAGGCGACGAAGCCGACGAACAGGATGCCGGCCATCAGCAGCGACGTGCCAATGGGATAGCGGATGAATGGCGAAGAGATGCTTTCGTTCATGCCCCGATCCACCGAACGGCTGGCGCATCTTTTCCCGAAAGCGGGAATAGCGCCCGAAATTCCGAGCGCGACCGTGCGTTTCCTAGCCCCTATGCGGCAGGGTGCAAGGAACCGCGTGTCCCCGACCTGCCTCCTGCGCGGCAGCTAACCGCTCCCGCCGCCGCCGCGCGAACAAAAAGGGGGGCCCCTCCCATTCGACCTTCGTTCTATCGTACGTTTCGGTCCACGACCCGCAGTTCGGCGATGACCGCGCGCCGGGATCAAGCCGTCTACGGCCGAATTGTGGAACGTGCGATCCGGCGATAAAGGCGCGGCGGCGGCAACGCGCTGTGGCGTCATCGGAAGCCGGAAAAGCCGGAGGTCGGTGGCGCCGAACACGGATGGCGATCGCGGCGCCCGTCGTCGTGATCGCCGGTTCACCCCATCCCTGCGGCGCGAGTTCGTTGTTCGCGATCAGCACGACGTCGATCCCGGGGACCGCGCCGAAGCGGGGCAGGTGATAGCTGTCGAAATTGCGGTCAAGGATGTCGCCGCCCTGGAAACGCAATTCCTCGCTCAGCGCATAGCCGAGGCCCATGGTCAGGCCGCCCTCGATCTGCATCCGCGCGCCCTCGGGATTGACGATGGTGCCCATGTCCTGTGCGCATACCATCCTGACCACCGTCACCTCGCCGCTGGCTTTATCGACCTTCACTTCCGCCATCGTCGCAACGACGCTGCCAGCGTCGCTGCTGAGCGCGATGCCGTGGCCTCGGCCGCTGGGTCCCGCGCCGGACTGCCAGCCGAATGCGTCGGCCGCGGCCTGCAACACCTTGCGCATTCTGGGATCGCTGAGATGCTCAAGCCGGAACGCGAGCGGATCAGTGCCGGCTGCGGCCGCCATGATGTCGATCTGGGACTCGATGGCGAAGATGTTCATGTTGGCGCCGGGCGCGCGCCAGGGGCCGACCGCGAATGGATGCAAATCATTCATCGGGGCGGGGCCGGCGTAGGCGGGGCCACGTGCCGACCTGACCCGCAGGTTCGGAACATCGTAGCAAGGGGCGGCGCCGCGTTCGCCCGCAGCGATCACCTGGGAGTCCCAGCGCGAAATCCTGCCGCCGTCGAGTGCCGAAGTGATCTTCACGACGCAGGCCGGATCGAAAGTGTCGTAGAAGAATTCCTCCGCGCGGGTTCGCATCACCTGAACCGGCTTGTCGCAGATTTGCGAGAGACGGGCCGCTTCGATCGCCTGTCCGCCGGCGCTCTTGCCGCCAAAACCGCCGCCGACAAAGGGCGTGATGACGCGAACATGTCTGGCATCGAGCTGCAGCGCGGCGGCGATGCTGTCGCGGGTCGGAAACGGCGTCTGGGTCGAGGCCCACACCGTGGCGCGATCCGGCCGCACGTCGGCGAGCGCGACATGCGGCTCGATCGCCGCGTGCGCCACATAGCCTTTTTGAAAAACGGTCGCGAATGTTTTTGCCGCCGCGGCCTCTGCCGGATCGCCTCTGGCGATGAGCTCGGACGCGGTGCCGGCCCGATCGAGAAGATGCGCGAAGATATTGTCCGGGTTCAGCGTGGCCTTTGACTGCCGCCATTCGGCCTTGATTCCCGCGAGCGCGGCTGCCGCGATTTCGGGATCGGCATGCAATACCGCGATCAGGTCGTCGCGCTTGATGACGGTGACGCCGGGCAACTTTTCCGCCGCGCCGGTATCGAGTGACGCCAGAACTGCGCCATGCGCCGGCGGACGCAAGATCCGCGCGTAGAGCATATTCGGCAGCTGCATATCGGCCGTGTATCGGGCCCGTCCGGTCACTTTGGCGACGCCGTCGAGCCGTTTGGTCGAATGCCCCATCACGGTGAAGTCGGCGGCCGACCGCAGCACGGCGGCCTGCGTGACGGTCGCGGCGATCTTCACGCCATCGGACAGTTCGCCAAAGCTGACCTGCCGGCTCGGCTCGCCCACAACCGAGATCACGCCGTTCGCGACGGTAAGCCGTCCGGCCGGAACGTTCAATCTGGTCGCGGCAAGCGTGGTCAGCACGCCGCGCGCCTTGGCAGCGGCAGCGCGCAGCGCAGGCCCGAATATCCGCGTCGACAGTGATCCGAACGTCCCCATGTCCAACGGACATTGATCGGTGTCGCCCATCACCATGTCGATCGATGACAGCTCAGCGCCAAGCTCTTCCGCGGCCATCTGGGCCAGGGACGTCATGGTGCCCTGGCCCATCTCGATCTTGCCGGAGAACACCGTGATGCGGCCGTCGGCGCGGATCGCGAGATAGGCATGAAAATCGTCGGGATAAAGCAGCCGTTCGGCTGCTGTCGCCGGTGGCAAGGCGCGAAGCCCGAACCAGACCACGATACCCCCGATCGCGCCGAGAAGCTCGCGCCGGTCGAGGTCGAGAGCCAGGGTCATTGTCCGCCCCAAGCTTTTCCGGAGGCCTGCGCGATCGCCTCGACGATGCGTTGATGCGCGCCACAGCGGCAGAGGTTCTGCTGCATGTGACCTGTGATCTTGTCGCGCGAGGGCTGCGGATCGTCGCGCAACAACGCATAAGCCTGCATCAGCATGCCGGAGGTGCAATAGCCGCACTGAAAGGCGCCGCAATCGATGAAAGCCTGTTGCAGCCGATGCAGTTCGTTACCGTTGTCGTTGTTCTTGTCGTTCTTCTTGGCGAGCCCCTCGACGGTCAGGAGCTCGCTTCCCGCGACCTGTTGTAACGGGGTGAGGCAGGACCTGCGCGGCTCGCCATTGATCACCACCGTGCAGGCGCCGCAAATTCCCGCGCCGCAACCATATTTGGCGCCGGTCAGCGCCAGGTCGGTCCGCAGCACCCACAGCAGCATCCGCTCGTCGTCGGTATCAAGGCTGATCGGGTTGCCATTCAGCTTGAATTGCACGGTGGTTTTCATACAATCGATTTACCGGCCCGCACCGGCCTCGCCTTGATCTCGCGCAATCCGGAACCCGTGTCCGGATGTCGTGGCCGTGGGCGGCGGCTGCCGGATCGGCGCTTCCGAGTGTCGCGAAAATCGGCGAGAAAGTTTCCACGAGATCGGCGGCGGGTATTTACCAACCAGGGCGAAAGATCGCAGCATACGCTGCGTTACTTCGTGTTTTGGATCTTTTAGCCCTATGATCGTCGGCGTAGACTTTGGTGAAAGGGCGACCCAATCCATGTCGGTAAGGTTAAAGATTATCGCAGCGATGAAGCAGATCGCTGAAGAGCAGCATATCACCCTGCCGCCGCTCGGTGACGATCTCTCGCTCCACGAAACCGGTTTCGATTCGCTGGCGTTTGCGATCCTGGTCGCGCGCCTGGAAGACGATCTTGGCATCGATCCGTTTACCATAGCGGAGGACGCGGCGTTTCCGCTGACGGTCGGCGATTTTGTGCGGGCCTATGAAAATGTCAGTGCGTGAGGTCTCTGCGCTGCGTGACTATCTCGGCCCGGAGCTGAGGGGCCGCACGATATCCGATGCGCGGCATGTCGTGTCGCTGACCGATCACCTGCAGGAAAGCTGCCTGGTCGGCGGCGCCGGCGAACTCTCCGGTCGCTCGGTGCTGCTGGCCGTCTCCGATCAACTGATCTCCGCCTTGGCGATGACGGAGGTCGACGGCGTGGCGACGCGAATGCTGCTGTGCCCGCCCGACCTCAAAGCAGACCATGCGCAAGTACTGGTCGATAACGCCGGGATCGATGCCATCGTCACCGACCAGCCGTCGCGCTGGTCGGATGTCGGAGTGTACCTGGTGGTGGCGGCGCGTTTGCCCGTCCGCGTGACAACGACGCCAAGGGCCGAGAGGGCGACCGAATGGCTGATGCTGACCTCGGGCACGTCAGGCGTGCCGAAGATCGTCAGCCATACGCTGGAAGGGCTTTGCGGTGCGATCGTCGCTGATGGCCCGCCGCGCGGACCGGCGCCGGTCTGGGCGACCTTCTATGACATCAGGCGCTATGGCGGACTGCAGATCTTCCTGCGTGCGGTGATCGGCGGCGGCTCGATGGTGCTGTCCGAGCCCGGCGAGCCGATCGCCGACCATGTGGCGCGGCTCAAGGCGCGCGGCGTCACGCATATCTCCGGCACACCGTCGCATTGGCGCAAGCTGCTGATGAGCGGATCGGCCGCCGGCTTCTCGCCGCGCTATGTCCGGCTGTCGGGCGAGATTGCGGACCAGGCCGTGCTTGACGGCTTGAAGCAGGCCTTTCCGCAAGCCTCGGTCGGCCACGCCTACGCGTCGACCGAAGCAGGCGTCGGTTTTGCCGTCAATGACGGCCTGGAAGGCTTTCCCGCCGGCATGATTGGAACCAATCCCGGCGGCGTCGAGATGAAGATCGTCGATGGTTCGTTGCGCATTCGCTCCAGGCGGACGGCGCATGCCTACGTTGGCCGCGAGGCGGCCGCGCTGACCGACGCCGACGGATTCGTCGATACCGGCGACATGGTGGAATTGCGCGGTGAGCGTTACTACTTTGTCGGCCGGCGCGGCGGCATCATCAATATCGGCGGCCTGAAGGTTCATCCCGAGGAGATCGAGGCCGTCATCAACCGGCATCCGCAAGTGCGGATGTCGCGCGCGAAATCGCGCCGCAGCCCGATCACCGGGGCCATCGTCGTCGCAGATGTGATTCTCGCCGACGGCAGCGCGGAGCGGGGCCAGCAGATACGCGAAGAAATTCTGGCCGATTGCCGGGCGACGCTGGCTTCCCACAAGGTGCCCGCGGTGATCCGCTTCGTGCCGGCGCTCGATGTGACCGCGGCCGGAAAACTCGCGAGATCCGATGTCTGAAGAGGCGATGCACAACGTTCTCGTCACCGGCGGCAGCCGCGGCATCGGTCTCGCCATCGCGCGCAGGCTGGCGGCCGCCGGTTTCAACGCGATCGCGGTGGCGCGGCGCGACAGCGACGAATTGCGCCAGGCGATCGGCGAATGCGACCGGGGCGGCGGCGCAATCCAGTTCCGGGCGTTCGACCTCAGCGAGGTCGATGCGATTCCGGCTTTCGTGAAGGAACTGCGGGGAGAATTCGGCCCGATCTACGGCCTCGTCAACAATGCCGGCATCGGCACCGAGGGCCTGCTCGCCACCATGCATAATTCCGAGATCGAGGCGCTTGTGCGCCTCAACGTGCTGTCGCCGGTCATCCTGACCAAATATGTCGTGCGGCACATGATGGCTGACGGCGCGGGGCGCATCGTCAACATCTCGTCGATCATCGCGACGACCGGCTATAACGGACTCTCGGTCTACGGCGCGACCAAGGCGGCGGCGACCGGCTTCACCAAATCGCTGGCGCGCGAGGTCGGCAAGCTCGGCATCACCGTCAACGCGATCGCCCCCGGCTTCATCGCGACCGAATTGACGCGGAGTCTTTCCGAGGACCAGCGCCACCGCATCGCCGGCCGCAGCGCGCTGCGCCGGCTGCCCGAGACCGACGATGTCGCGCGCATGGTGGAATATCTGCTCGGCGAGGGCGGCCGCAATGTCACCGGCAGCGTGTTCACGGTCGACGCCGGCAATACCGCTTGAGATCATGGCTTCTTGTATCGGGTAGCGCTGCGGTCGCGCTCGGCCCACCGCGCGCCGGCGCGGTGCTGGCGCTGCTGTATTCCGGCGGCAACGCGCGCGAGGACGGCGCGGGCCTCATCGGTTTCGTGCGCGGCTCTTGCGCGGCGTTCACTCCAACTGGCTGACATAGGCCGCGACGGCCCTGATTTGTGCTTCGGAAAGATCATGCGCAATCGGTTGCATGATCGCCGAGTTGTCGGGCTGATCCTTTTTCTGCCCTCTCTCCCTGTCCCAGCCCGTCAGCTTCCTGAAAATGTAGTCGTTGAGCTGGCCGGCCAGGCGAGGAAACGCATCGGCGCCCTTGGCGTCCGGTCCGTGACAGGAGGCGCAGGGAGGAACGTTGGCGGAGGCAATGCCTTCTTCATAGATTCTCCTGCCTTCGGGCGCGAGTTCTTTTGGCGCTCCGCCGAGCGGCGGCGGATTGAGTTCCTTGAAATGCTCGGACAAGGCCTTTTCCATCGCGGGAGAGAGCACATGCGCCACATTGAACATCACCGGGTTGGTGCGCCTTTGATCGATGAACGCCTGCAGCTGATTCTCGATGTATTGCGGCTGCTGTCCGGCCAGCCGCGGCATCGGAAACGAGCCGCGAAAGCCCTGGCCTGACAGCCCGTGGCAGGTTTTGCAGTAATCCGTCTTGGCCTTCAGTTCCTGCGGCGACACGGAGTCGCCGTTCTCTGCCTGCACCGGCGTGCCGACGAGAACAGCCAATGCTGCAGTCGCGAGGATCAATCTTACGTTCATGCGTACGCCCCCTGATGTCGCGGCACGATAGCCTCTTCGATCGTAGCAGCGCAGCTTTTCTTTCAGATTTGATCCTGATCAATTGAAATCGCAAATCGGCGGGTCTAGCGTCAGGTAGAGGACGTGCGCGTTTGCTCGCGCAGCGGGATGTAGAGTTTTGCCATTTTTCGCGAACATGGTTGCACCTGCAACGATTGTTGCCGAAATGTCTCTCCTGCCCCGAAATCAAATCAACTTCTGCTGATCGTGCTTGGCTGTGCATCCGACTCCTGCCCTATTGGTGGCGGGCGGCGCCCGATTTGATGTTTGGCTTCAGGCGGCGCCACGACCATGGGATGGCGTGTGATGCGTATCGACACGATTGTGCGGCATTTCCGGCGTTTTGCCGTTCATGCAGTTGTTGCCATTGTGGCGTTCTGGCTGACGATCGGCTTTGCACCGGAGGCCCAGGCGCTTCCGAGTTTCGCGCGCCAGACCGGACAGCCCTGCGGTACCTGCCATACCGATTTTCCCGCGCTTACGCCCTATGGACGCCGGTTCAAGCTGCTCGGCTATACCACCGGCGGCGGCGACTACCGCACCACGCCGTTCGCATCGAAGACCGCGAATGACGTGCGCGCGGAGTACAACAAGCTTCTCGGTTATGCCGCGTCGGTAAAGGCTCCGCCGCCGGCGGGCGACGGTGAAAAGGAATACGTTCCGCCGATCTCAATGATGGCGATCGTTGGCTTTACCCACACCCAGGCCCCGCTGCCTTCGCCGGCCGATCCCTATAATCCGAACGACAACACTGTTTTGTCGCCATTCAGCGCCTTTTTCGGCGGTGCGATCACCGACAATGTCGGCGCGTTCGCGCAGGTGACCTACAACGCGCCTCCGGCTGGCGGATTTGGCGATCCGTTCGGACATACCTGGACCTGGGACAACACCGATGTCCGCTTCGCGAATACGACGAAGATCGGCTCGCTGGACGTCGTCTACGGCCTCACCGCCAACAACAATCCGACCGTGCAGGATTTGTGGAACACGACGCCTGCATGGTCCTTCCCTTATGCCGCCTCGACGCTTGCCAACACGCCGGGCACCCACACCCAAATCGAAGGCGGCTTCGCCGCGCATGTCGGAGGCGTCGGCGCCTACACCTTCATCAACGACCTGCTCTATCTCGAACTGACCGGCTACAAGACGCTGAGCTTCAGCCAGCAGAACGCTGTCGGCACGGATCCGTTCGGTGCGGGCGGACTGCTCGACGGCGTCGCGCCATACTGGCGCGTCGCGCTGGAGCCGCATTCAGGCCGGCATTCGCTGATGATCGGCGCGTTCGGAATGAATTTCGATGTGCATCCGTGGGTCGATACGAGCTTCGCCTCGTGGACCAGCGCGGTCATGCCGCTGGCGGACAGGTTCAACGATATCGGCTTCGACAGCCAGTATCAGTATCAAGGCGACAATTACTGGGTGACGTTGCGCGGCAGCTATATTCGCGAGTTTCAACGGCTCGACGCCAGCTTTGCGAGCCTGGCTTCGGCCAACCCGACCAATCTGGTCAACAGCCTCCATCTGCAGGCTTCAGTGGCCTATGGCGGCGACAACCGGGTCGTTCTGACCGGCCAGTATTTCGATATCTGGGGCACCGCAGACGCCAACCTCTACGGAGTCGACACCAACGGGCTCGCGATGACGCCGAATAGCAACGGCTGGACCGCCGAAATCGCCTACATCCCGTTCGGACTAAGCAAGTCATTCGGCTGGCCGTGGTTCAATGCACGCATCGGGCTGCAATACACCTACTACAACAAGTTCGACGGCACCACGGTCGGCGCCCAGGACAACAACACCATGTTCCTCCACGCCTGGTTTGCCATGTAGGCGGGCGCGTCCGTATCCGGAGTATGTCTGATGAGAAAATCGCTTTTCGCCAACATCGCCATCCTTGCCGTGAGCATGGCGGCCCCCGCCTTCGCCGCCGATCTGCCGCTCAAGACACCGGCGGTCCCGTTCGCGGAGCGCTTCAACTGGACCAGCTGCTATGCCGGCGCCCATCTCGGCGGCGGCTTTGAGCGCAGTGACATCACCGATCCCGTGCAACTCGTACAGGATTCATTTCTGGGCGCGGGCACGACAACCGGTGTCACCACCGTGAGTCAGCAGCCGAGCGGCGCGGTCATCGGCGGACAGATCGGCTGCGACTATCAGTTCACCGCCTCGTCCGTGGTGGTTGGCGTCCAGGGGTCCGCTTCAGGCACGACCATGAAGAGCTCGACATCGGTTGGGCTCCCGCTCGGCAATCCCGATACGGCGCTGGTCAAGGCCAATACCGACTTCCTGCCGAGCCTGACCGCGCGGCTCGGCTATGCCGTCGATAATTTCCTGTTCTACGGCAAGGGCGGTGTCGCGCTGGCCGGCTCCAAATATGATGTCACCGGCTCATTCACGGGCTTGCCCTTTGCCTTTGAGGGACTGGAAAATCGTTATGGCTGGACCGCAGGCGGCGGCGTCGAATGGGGTTTTTCGCAGCATTGGTCGACCAGCCTGGAATATGACTACTATCAGTTCGGTAACGCCAACATCCTGATGTCCGATGGCATCAATGGATTTTCGGGCCTGGTCAATGTCAAGCAGACGGTCCAGGTCGTGAAGCTCGGGCTCAACTTTCACGTCACGGGCGCGGGGTGGTGATGTCCAAGCGGTCGCATCTTAATTGCGCCTTGCTGATCGCGATGCTGGCCGCGGCTTTTTCCGCGGCGGGTCACGCGCAGGACGCGGTCGCCCCGGCAAGGGGAGGCCTGGAGGCCAAGCTCGCCTACTGCAAGACCTGCCACGGGCTGTCGGGGCAAGGCTACTACGGCTATTTCCCGATGCCGCGATTGGCAGGACAGCAGCCGCAATACATCGAGAATCAGCTGCGCGCTTTCATTGAGCGCAGGCGCACCAACCCGATCATGTTCAATGTCGCGCATGTGCTGAGCCCTTCCATGGTGTCGGCCCTGGCCGAGCATTTCAAGGATCTCGATCCCAGGCCGATCGGCGGGGGCCCGAGGGGGAAACTGGCGATGGGTAAACGGATCTTCGAGGACGGACTTCCCGAGTCCAACGTGCCGGCGTGCTCCGCCTGCCATGGCACCGAGGGTAAAGGGCAGAATCAGATCCCGCGGCTGGCGGGTCAGCTTTATCCCTACATCGTCGGACAGTTGACGGGCTGGAAGAGCGAGCGCGGCCAGGGGACCACGGTCGATACGTCATTCATCATGGCGCCGACGGCGCACAACCTGACCAGGGCACAGGTCGAGGCCGTCGCCGCCTACGTCAGCTATCTGCAATGAGTACCGTCCATTCCACGTGTTCGGAAGCTTGAGGTCATGAAGCGTATCGCATTGAAAATCGCGATCCTGGCGATCGTCGCCTCAACTGGTCCCGCGTGGGCGGGGGATTCTGGCGACGCCGGCGCCCGCAATTGCACCTGGTGTCACGGGACATCGGCGCAAGGCTATATGACCGCGCCAAGGCTGGCCGGCCAGCAGCCGCAATATCTCGAGAACGAGATCCGAAGCTTCCACGACCACACCCGGGACAACCCGTTCTCGAAGCAATTCATGTGGGGCGCGGTGGCCGCGCTCGGTCCGCATGCCGCACATGATCTCGCGCTGTATTTTGCGGCGCTGCCGCCAAAGCCCGCCAATGATGGCGACCGCGCCCTCGCGGACAGGGGAAGAACGATCTACCTGCAGGGCATTCCGGACGCCAATATCGTCTCCTGCTATGCCTGCCACGGTCCGAACGCCGAAGGCGTACGGAATATTCCCCGTCTCGCGGGGCTCGCCTATTTCTACCTGAAGGCGCGGCTTCGGCAGTGGGGCCAGGGATATCACGCGACGGCTTCGCCGATGCCGATGGTCGCGAGCCAGCTGGGGCCTGACGACATCGAGGCGCTCGCCTCCTATCTCAGCTTCGTCAAGTAGACGGGGCGCCGATCTCGCTACGGCGGCGGGCTTAGTTGATGATCCGCCGGCGCTCATAGTCGCGCAGGAGTTTCTTGATCTCGGCCAGGTTGATCAGCGCATCGGCAAAGGTCAGGACTCGGAGGCGCTCGGGAGCCGTCCTGATCCGCTTGGCCTGCACGCGACAGGCTTCCGCGAGCTGTTCCGGATTCAAAGAAGCGCTCCATCCGCTTCCTGTCATGGCATCATTCCCTCGCGGACCGAACATGCACCTGTGTGGCTTGCAAATTGTACGCACAAGAAAACCCGCATGACCGGTGATCGGCCGCCGACAAAATCTCTGTTACACTTCCGCAGCAGTTCGCCCGGTCGCGAGGGACATATGGTCCAGTCCGTTGAGCAGGACGCCTTTGGGCGTGAGCCGAATGACGTTCTTCTGCTCAAGCTTGGCAAGCGTGCGGCTGATTGTTTCCAGTTGCAGGCCGAGAAAATCGGCGATGTCCTGGCGGCGCATCGGCAACGGCACCGGCTGCAAAACGTTGGTCAGGTGTGCCAACCGGTCGCGCCAGTTCACCAGAAAGGTCGCAACCTTCTCTTCCGCAGAGCCGTTGCCGAGCAGCATCAATTGATGCTGCGCCATATCCAGCTCATGAGCCGCAAATTCCATCAGGCGCCGCATGATATTGGGGCTCGATTGCACGAAATGCATCAGCTCGCTGCGGAGAAAGCGGTATAGGGCCGTTTCCCCGACCGCGTCGGCCGAGAAGCGGTGCCGGTCGGCGAATGGCATTCCGAGAAAATCGCCGGGCAACGGAAACGCCACGACCTGACGCCGCCCATCCGCCAGCGTCTTGTAGAGACGCGCCACGCCATCCGAAAGCCCGAACACGCTGTCGGCGCGTTCGTCCTCCGAGAAGATCGTCTTTCCGGACGGGAAGACGACGCTGGTTCCAAGCTGCCTCAACTCCCGCAGCTCGTGCGGATCGCACGCTTCTGCGCAGAACAGTGTCGGAAAGGAATGAAGTGCACGAGACATCATGCCGCCTCGTCATTGGCCTGCGCGCTTTGGGTGCATCCCACGTATAGCTCAACGCTGGTATTTATAATACGGGCGCCGCTGGCCAATGAACTTGATGCAGGTCAACCCCGTGTGCCGTGAAAATCATCGCTGCTGCGCAGCAAACGCATGGATTATCGCGGCAATCCTCGGCCGCCCCGACTTGCTTCCAAACGGAGCTCGCGAACCGACGGCGCCTACTTCTTGTGCTTCGGCAGGTCGCGTCGCTCCTCGGAGAATTCCGGCGGCCCTTCGGTCAATCTGCGGATCCGACGCTCGCGCTCGTCCAGTGACAGCGCAGGGTCGAGCAGGCGGCTGATCTGGCTGATCGCCTCATCCTCGATTTCGAAGGGATCGGTTCCGAGGTGGTCAAGAGAGATTGCCCCAGAGGCCGTATCGCGCGTCGCACTCAGGCCGAACTCGACCAGCTGGCGGATCGCGTCGGAGCGAACCGTCTGATGCGCTTCCGCCCAGGCGTCAATCTCGGCGGTGAGCTGTTGTGATAATTTCACCGCGCTGACGGCATTGCGGTCCGCGCGAACCGTATGGCAGGGAGCCTTTTTGTTCGAATCAGACACGACTGGTTTCCGCCCTGAATTAACAACATCCTAAGCGATTTTTTTTCCAATGGTTTGATCCCGATCAAGGGCAGGCGATTCCGCCGGTTCACGCACCTTGTCCGGCGGCATTGAGCGCACTATCGTGCATAAGGCGTGACCGAGGTGTTTCGTGCAATTTATCAAGACCTTCCAGCTCTATGACTTCTTCGACACCCTGGTCAGCCTGTCCGTCGCCTTCGTGCTGGGAACATTGATTGGTGCCGAGCGCCAGTATCGGCAAAGAAGCGCGGGCCTGCGCACCAATGTCCTGGTGTCGGTCGGCGCCGCCGCTTTTGTCGATCTCGCCAATCATCTCGCCGGTGCTGACGGCAGCGTGCGGGTGATCGCCTATGTCGTATCCGGCATCGGGTTTCTGGGCGCCGGCGCGATCATGAAGGAAGGCATGAACGTCCGCGGCCTCAACACGGCGGCAACCTTGTGGGCCTCGGCCGCGGTCGGTTCCTGTGCCGGCGCCGACATGGTCGCGCAGTCGGCGGCGCTCACGGTGTTCGTGTTGGCCGGCAATACCTTGTTGCGGCCGCTGGTGAATGCCATCGATCGCATTCCGCTGAGCGAGCAGTCGTCCGAAGCGACCTACCAGATCGTCGTCACGACCGACGCCACGCACGCGGCCGAAGTGCGCGATTTCCTGGGCGAGCGGCTGGAGGCCGCCAACTACCCGGTCAGGGAGACCAAGGTGGTGTATCGCTCCAACGACAATGTCGAGATCGCGGCCATGCTGGTGTCGCTCGCGGTTGAACCACAGGAGATCGATGCGGTGATCGCCGAACTCTCCAAGCAGCAAGGGGTCAGCTACGCGACCTGGAACGTCAGCGCGATGGAATGACGTGAGCCGCCGGTGTTGCGATGCGGCGAGATCGGAAGCGAGGTCGTTCCGGTCGCGGCCGGCGCGCGTCAATGCCCGCCGCGCGTGAAGATTTCCCAGAACGTGATCGCGATTTCGATCGCGATCAGGAAGACCACGATGAGCTCGAGCCGCAGCGAGCGCTTGGCATCGACGATATCGGACAGCGTGGTCGCGGTGTCCGATATCACCGTGAGCTTCCGGTTCAAGGTCTCGACGCGTTCGCTGAGCTCGTACTCGTCCTCGAGCCGCGCATAGAGCCGCTCGAGATCGGGCCGGTCCCACAGCACGTCCGGCTTCTCCCCGACCGCCACGCGGCCCGAGACGCGATGCTGAACCAAGAGCGCGCTGCCCAGGAGCTTCAGCAGGTCGGTGCGGTTTCTCGAGGTCCGTCCGAACCGCGCCAGCTCGCGGGCGAACGGCTCGATGGTGTCGACCACGTTGGTCACCTCCCTTTCGTCGCGCGCCAGCACGACGCTCTTGGCGAGGGCGTCCGCGACCACCAGCAGCCGCTCCAGCGAGAGCTCGCGGACCAGGATCGGGCCGCCGACCGGGATCGGCTCCTCGGACTCTTTCGCGATCTGGATCTTCGCCCACTCTTCTTCGTACGGCGTGATCTTGCCGAAGGCACGCGGGTTCAGCCGTTCGAGAAACGCGGCCTCTTCGTCGGCCGACAATCCGATGAACACCGCAACGCCATAGCGAAACACCACGGCCATGCCGCCCGGTCCGACCCGCACGGCGAGCGGCGTGTTGGACAGGACCTCGCCTTCGAATCCGGCTGTGTTGATGCGATCGCCGATCTGGAGGGCGTGTGCCGTGATCTGCTGTGTTGTCGGGTCTGTATTGGGCATGGTCCTGAGTAGCAGAGCGTTGACTCTTTTTCGATGACGCAAGGCCGTTTCCGTGACAAGACGCGAAAGCGCTTGAAAGGACTTTGGTTTGGCCGACTTTTTGGCTTAGTCGGGCTTTTTGATCCGGTCCGGCTTTTTGCAATCGGTGCGCCGCTTCGATAGTTTGCCCTCGACCCGAACTGTACGGCGGGGCGTCTCGTTGCGAATGGCTGACAATCGGACGATCCCTTTCGATGACCCTATCCAGCTCCAGCAGCACGTTCTATGGCGACATCCCGGTGTTCCGCGGCTTTACCCGGCTGATGGAGCCCGCGCTCTATGCGCCGCTGCCGGACGACTGGACCGTCGGTGTGGCCGATATCGTGGAGTCGACCAGGGCGATAGCGGCCAGGCGCTACAAGGCGGTCAACATGGCCGGCGCGGCCGTGATCGCCGCGGTGACCAATGCGCTCGGGGGACGCGAATTTCCCTTCGTGTTCGGTGGCGATGGCGCAAGCTTTGCCGTATCGCCCGACGATCTCGCTTGCGCGCGCAAGGCGCTTGCGGCGACCGCGACCTGGGTCAGGGACGATCTCGGCCTTGCCTTGCGCGTCGGCCTGGTGCCCATCACATCCATTCGAGCGCAGGGACTCGACGTCCGCGTCGCGCGGTTCGGGCCGTCGCCGAACCTGTCTTATGCGATGTTTTCCGGCGGCGGCCTGGGTTTTGCGGAAGCCGCAATGAAGCGCGGCGCTTTTTTGGTCGAACCGGCGCCGGCGGGCACGCAGCCGGACCTTTCAGGTCTGTCGTGCCGGTTCGAAGAAATTCCCGCGGCGCGCGGGCTCATTCTTTCGGTGCTGGTGGTGCCCGCCGAAGGCAGTGATCCGATGGCCTTCCGCACGGTCATTGAGG
>NZ_JBAURI010000726.1:0-7184 GCF_049581145.1 Bradyrhizobium sp. | reverse complement strand
ATCCAGCAGAAGCGCCAGCGGAATGCCGAGCAGGATCGTGATCGCCAGCACCGAACCGACCAGCACCAGCGTGTTCCACAGCGCGGTCAGGAAGGCCGGATCGGTGAGGAAATAGCGAAAATTGTCCAAGCCAACGAAGCTCTCGCTGTCCGGATCAAGCAGGCTGTAATGCAGTGTCGAAAAATAGATCGTCATCGCCAGCGGGACGATCATCCAGATGAACAGCAGCACGACGGCCGGCGCCAACAGCGCCCGTCCGAGCACCTGCGTCTGCTGGGTGGCCACAAATGTCTGCTGGCTTGCCGCCACCTTCTTCTCGGCCGTCACCATATTCTGGGTTGTCATCGCCGCCTCCTGCCGCCCATTGGAAAGTCGATGAGCGAAACCGGATGAGAGGACCTCGACGAGGGCTTCCGTCCGGTCGAGGCCGGACGGCAGCCATTTTGGCGGCGCGCCTTATGGAGCGATCGCCGCAGGGCGAACGAACCGATCTACTTGATGTAGCCCGCGCGCTTCATTTCGCGCTCGGTCGCCGATTGCGCGGCCGCAAGCGCCGCGTCGACCGTGGAGGACCCGGACAGCGCGGCCGAAAACTGCTGGCCGACGGTCGTCCCGATGCCCTGGAATTCCGGTATCGCAGCATATTGCACCCCGACGTAAGGCACCGGCTTCACGGTCGGGTGGTTCGGATCGGCGGCATCGATCGAGGCCAGCGTCAGCTTCGCGAAAGGCGCGACCTTCAGGTATTCGGGATTCTGATACAGCGAGGTCCGGGTGCCGGGCGGCACGTTGGCCCAGCCCTCCTTTGCGGCCACGAGCTTAGTGTAATCCTTGCCGGTTGCCCAGGCGATGAATTTCTCGGCGGCTTCAACCTTCTTTGAACCGGCGGGAATCGCGAGATTCCAGGCCCACAGCCAGTTCGCGTTCTTTCCGAGCCCATCATTGGGCGCGAGCGCAAAGCCGACCTTGTCGGCGACCCTCGAATCCTTCGGATTGGTGATGAAGGAAGCCGCCACCGTGGCATCGATCCACATCGCGCATTTGCCCGAGTCGAACAGCGCCAGGTTCTCGTTGAAGCCATTAGAGCTGGCGCCGGGAGGACCGTCCTCCTTCATCAGATCGACATAGGTCGTCAGCGTCTTCTTCCATTCCGGCGTCTCGAATTGCGGCTGCCATTTCTCGTCGAACCAGCGCGCGCCGAACGAATTGGACATCGCGGTCAAAAGCGCGATGTTCTCGCCCCAGCCGGCCGTGCCGCGCAGGCAGATGCCGTAGACGCCCGCGGATTTGTCCGTGAGCTTCTTTGCCGCATCGACGACGAAATCCCAGGTCGGGTTTTCCGGCATCGTCAAGCCGGCCTTCTGAAACAGGTCGGTCCGATACATGGTCATCGAACTCTCGCCGTAGAACGGCGCGGCATACAGCTTGCCCGACACCGACACCGCATCGCGGATCTTGGGAAGCAGATCGGCAACGTCATAGTCCGCTCCGAGATTGTCGAGCGGCACCAGCCAGTTCTTCTTGGCCCAGATCGGCACCTCGTAGGTTCCGATGGTCAGGATGTCGAACTGGCCGCCCTTGGTCGCGATGTCGGTGGTGACGCGCTGGCGCAGCACGTTCTCCTCGAGCGTCACCCATTTCACGGTGATGTCGGGATTCTTGGTGGTGAAATCGCTGGTCAGCCCCTGCATGCGGATCATGTCGCCGTTGTTCACGGTGGCGATCGTCAGGGTTGTCTGGGCAATGGAAGGGGCCGAGCCCAACAAGGTAGCCGCGCCGAGCAGGGCGCCGAAGACGTGCTTCACGATAACCTCCCTCATTGGCGTTGAGCATATACCCACGCCTTGCAATTATGTTCACACCGCGTGGCGACCTTGTCAAGGATCAGATCGGTGGTTGCAAAACCGGTTTGCAACGCGGCAAGGGGGAATGACGCTGCTCCACTGCCACGAGCTCGGCATCGGAGACTTGCGAATCGGAAGACGGCCTCCGCGCGCTCGCCGGCTACGGCTTGAGAATCGCGCCGGCCGTCGCCTCGTCGGTGATCAGTCCATTGATCAGACGGCCCTTCAAAGCCGCCCTGATCGCCAGAACCTTGGCAAGCCCGACCGCGGCTCCAATGGTCAAGGCTTGGGCGGGAACCTGAGGTGGAATGCTGGTCAGGCGCGCGTTGGTTCCGCCCTTGATGATTCGGCCTTTGGCGTCAAAGGCCCAGCCCGTGAGCTCGCCGACCGCTCCGAGCCGCATCATTTCAAAGAGCTGCTCGCGGGATACGAAGCCATCGACCAGCACTTGCGCGCGCTGGTCCATTTGCCCGATCCCGACCAGCCGCAAGTCGGCCTTGGCCGCGACGGCCCGAACCCTGGAGATCGGATCAATTCGCAGCATCTGATCGCGCTCGCGCTCGGACGCCATCAGAAATGGCAGCGGCATCGGATAGTGGCGCGCCTTGGTCCGGTCGGCGAGACGTCCGACGGTGTCGAAGAAACTCGCCGAGCCGTCGGCCGAGATGTTCCCGACCAGCGAGACGATCTGGTGATCCGGACAGTCGATCGGCGAGACGCGTTCCACGGCGGCGCGAACCGCCCTGCCCGTGCCCAACGCCACGATCACGGGCTTTTCGGTCCGCAAGGTCGATTCCAGCACGTTCGCGGCGCGCTCCGCGATGCCGGCGGACGATTGCGGCGCAGCCGGATCGGTCGGCACGACCTCGCAATAGGCCAGATGAAACCGGTCCTTGAGACGCGCGGCCAACTCCATGCACGCCGCAATCGGATGTTCCAGGCGGAAGGTGATCAGCCGTTCGGCCAGACACAATGAAACCAGGCGCTGGGCCGAGGCACGCGAGACCTGCAGCATCCTGGCAATCTCGTCCTGGGTGTGGCCCGCGATGAAGTAGAGCCAGCCGGCCCGGGCGGCCTCGTCCAGCCGCGATTTTTCGCTGTCAGCCGCGACCATGGGGCCGCTCAGGATCGCGCCAGAACTCCGCCATTCGCTCGAAGACACGGTCGGCCCCTGCCTCGCGCAGGAGAGCTTTGCCGTCGCGTGACAGATAGTGGCTGCCGCCGACAAATCCCCATGCCGTCATGCCAGCTGCCTTGGCCGCCTGCACACCGCTGACGCTGTCTTCGATCACCAGCGTGCGACGCGGGTCGGCCTGCATCCGGTCGGCCGCATAGAGAAACAGATCGGGCGCCGGCTTGCCGCGCCGAACCAGTTGCGAGGTATAGAGCCGTTCGCCGAAATGCGCGGCGAGGCCGGTCAAGGCGAGCGAGAACGAGACCCGATCGAGATCGCTGGACGACGCGACGCAGTGCGGGATCAGCAAGCCTTCCAGCACCGCGCCGACCCCGGCTATTGGCGCGAGCGCAGAGGAGAAGGCGGCGCGGACGCTGGCCTTCAACTCGGCGGCGAACTGCTGCGGCAGCGGGCGCCCGAGCGTTTCACAATGCTGAAAGACCGCAGCCGTGCTGCGTCCCAGGAACAGATCGAGCGCCTGGTCGAGCCCGAGCTCGACGCCATGGACCGCCAACACCTCCGTCAGACAGCGGCAGCTCAGCACTTCGCTATCGACCAGGACGCCGTCGCAATCGAAGATGATGAGATCAGGTTTGGCCATCGCGATTTTCCCATCCAGATCAGAGCATATACTCCTGAGGTGGGCAATAACTCTGTATCTTGCCACAAGCGGAGATCTCGCCACCTGGGCCGCGGTCTGCTTCCGCTGGGCGGCAAGCTTCGTTCGCCAGCCCACGCATGAAGCTGAGCGATGCGTCGGTCCGATTGACGCCGCGCCGCGCCACCCTATCTAACGCTGGGCGATGGACTGAATAAGGATGCGTCATGCTTTCCGAACCTGCGGTCTCTGGCCACAGCGGCTGCCCACATGGATTCCAGCCGGCGGTTCCGAATCGCGCGGCCGGCGGCGGCGACGCGGCTGCCATCAGGATCGACGGTTTTGGCGCGGCGCGTGAGGTGCTGCGGTCGGGCGATGTCCGACAGGCGGGCTTCAACGCCGAGCTGCTCGAGCGTTTCGTCGGACGCGCGCACGCGCCGGTGCTTTACCAGGAGGGCGAGCCGCATCAGAAACAGCGCGGCGCCACCGCGCGCTTCTTTGCACCGCGCGTCGTTGCGACGCGTTATCGCGAGCTGATCGAACGGACCAGCCGGGAGCTTCTGGACCGCTTTCGCGCTGACGGCCGGGCGCGGCTTGACGATCTGAGCCTGGAACTCGCCGTCGCGGTGGCGGCCGACATCGTCGGGCTGACCAACAGCTCGCGGTCCGCCATGGCGGTCAGGCTGAACCGCTTCTTCGCCACCAGCGCCGGGAGCGCGGGATGGCTTGGCAACGTCGGCAACGTCGTCCTTGGACAAATCAGGATGCTCGGCTTCTATCTGGCCGACGTGCGACCGGCCATTCGCGCGCGCCGCAACGCGCCGCGGGAGGACGTCATCTCGCATCTGATCTCGGAAGGCTACTCGAACCGCGAGATCCTGACCGAATGCGTGACCTACGGCGCGGCCGGCATGGCGACCACCCGCGAGTTCATCGTCATGGCCGCCTTGCGGCTATTCGAAGGGGACGATCTGCGCGCGCGCTTCCTGGCCGCGAACGAGCAGGACCGGATGAGCATCCTGGAAGAATGCTTGCGGCTTGCGCCCGTGATATCCGTGCTCAAGCGCCGCACCGAGCGCGACATCGCGGTCGAGACCGCTGCAGGTCCTCTCGTGATCCCGGCGCAAAGCCTGGTGGAGATCGACATCGACGCCGCCAATCGCGATTCGGCCGCCGCCGGCGCCTGCCCGCATGAGCTCGATCCCGACCGTGCCCGCTCTGCGAAGGTTCCTGCGAGCCTGATGAGCTTCGGCGATGGACCGCATCGCTGCCCCGGCGCGTCGGTCGCCCTGCACGAAGCCGCGATCTTCCTCGATCAGCTCCTGCGCATTGAAGGTATCAGGCTGGAGCGGCAACCGACCGTCACCATGAACCCGATCAGCACCGGTTATGAATTGCGCAATGCCGTGATCGCAATGGACTGATCGTCGATCGCAGGGCTGGAATACGAGGACGAGCCGGCCGAAGCGTTCCCCGCATGCGAAAGCGGGCCGACGGGGCAGCGCGCCACCGCGCTGATTCCGCTATCAAAAAGACCACACATCGGAATACCAGCCGCCCTGCGTCGTTATCACCTGTCACAATAACACTGCCCGCCAGTGCTACACAGCGTCGCCGCTGTTCCGTATTGGGACCGGGCTAAGGCCGGATCGACGAACTGCGCCAATCCGCGATCTGGAACGTTTGAACGCCAGACAGATTTGGAACTACACGGCCATCTTCCTGGACACCATGGGGATGTCAGGTGGTTAATTTCGTCGGACGATGGATCATCAGCATCGCCCACGTCATCTTTGCGTTGATCATACGACCATTACTTGTCGGCGCCTTGATCGTGGGATCCGCCGCGACATGCATCGCGATCGTCATTGCAGCCTTCTGGTATCTGCAGCCTGCATGGGCCTTGGCCGCAATGTTTCTGCTTGCATTGGGCCTCGCCGCATTGTTCCTGGTGATCATCAAGGACGCATCACCTCCGACACACTGGCCCTGATGCGTCTTCTTGCATGCTTCGCCGAGTTCTGGGCTTGTTCGCCGGATTCGTCCAGCAAATGCGCATGTCGGGAGGCTCGGATGTCGCGCCGGCTCGTTGTTATCGTGATGTTCGCCATCGCCATGTCGTCTGCTGCGTCTGCCCAGCAGTCGCTTCAGGAGCTGGAGAGCGCGAGCCAGTTCGAGCGGGCCCTGCGGGCCGTCGATGCGATCAAGCACGGCAAGAGACTGCAATGCATCATCGCGATCGCAAACGAAGCCATTTGCGCATGCCTCGCTGAGAAACTGCCGGTGGACACCTATATTCGCAGCTACGTCGCACTCGTCGATCAAGAAAAGACTGAGCCGGAATATGGGCGATTATCAGACCCGGACAAAGAAGTCGTGGATCGCTGCGTCGGCGAGGGCCGGTAGCTCGCCGCCTCCGCGGTGGAATATCGCCTGATAGTCGGCTACCCTCTGCGCATATAACGGCGCTTGTCATCGGGCGCGCATCCGTGCGACGCGTTGGCGCATGCAGGCCACCCTGCGTCAGTTTTGGAAAGCCGTCATGACGGACATCACAAAGATACCGCCCACACTGATCGTCTTGTCCGGGCTGCCCGGTTCGGGAAAGACCGTGCTGGCTGAAAGCCTCTCCCGCACGCTGTTGATCCCGGTCTTCTCGGTCGACCCGATCGAGGCGGCGATGTGGCGCGCCGGCATCGACCGGACCGAAACCGGCGCCGCGGCCTATGAAGTTGCGCGGGCGCTGGCGGACGAACATTTAAGGCTTCGGCTTTCAGTCATCGTCGACGCGGTCAACGCGGCCGAGGCGCCGCGCGCTGCGTGGCGCAAGCTGGCAGCCAAACATCGCGTCAACCTCAAGATCATCGAATGCGTCTGCTCCGACGAAACCACACTGCGGCAGCGGATCGAAGGCCGGGTCCGCAGCATCGCCGGCACGCACGAACTCAGCTGGGCGAACCTGCTGCAGCGCCGTGCCGAATACGTGGCATGGACCGATCCCCGGCTGGTGCTGGATACTTCACACACCTCGCCCTCGCAGTTGCTGACGCAAGCGCTGCAGTACGCGCGATAGATCAACTCGCAAAGATGACGGGCTCCGCGAAAGGCTCGCGTCATCCGGCGCACGCTAGTTGCTCCTCTCATTGCTCCCTGTGGCTGCCGCGTCGAGGCGTCCGGCAATTTCGACCGCGAGGTCAGCGACATCGGCGGTCGGCATCACGATCACATGATCGGCACTTTCCGTCATCATCAGATTGATGGGATCGCTCCCCCTGAACAGCCTGAAATCGGTGCGATAGACGATACTGAGCTTTTTCCTGGCATAGGCGTAGCCCAGTTCCCAGCAGGTGCCGCTATCCGGATCGGCGCCGTCAAGGCACGCCACCACCGCCTCGGCCCAGTCGAGACCGCTGACATCGCTGGCGAAGATCGCCGCGGGCAGGTCTTTGCGCTGCTCGTGCTCCTGCGGCAGGAAAACCTCGTGTCCCCGGTCGCGCAGCAGGCCCGCGAGCCTCAGGTTGAATGCGAGCTCCGCGGTCGAGAACAGCGGACCGGCCATATAGATTTT
>NZ_JBAURI010000725.1:0-18827 GCF_049581145.1 Bradyrhizobium sp. | reverse complement strand
GACCGGGTTCGGTCACTCGAACTGCGACTTCTTGTAGTAGC
Organism: Bradyrhizobium sp.; assembly: GCF_049581145.1. GTDB lineage: Bacteria > Pseudomonadota > Alphaproteobacteria > Rhizobiales > Xanthobacteraceae > Bradyrhizobium. The sequence goes on along the minus strand of NZ_JBAURI010000725.1, from coordinate 18,786 downwards.
CGCTGTCGATCAACGCCTTCTCCCAATTGCTCTTGTACACCACCACCGGCTTGAGCAGATAGGATGGCACGACCTTGACGCCATTGTTGTAGGTCTTGGTGTCGTTGACCGGAACCGGCTTGCCGCTGAGCGCCGCATCGACCATGTCCACGGTCACCCGTGCGAGATCGCGGGTGTCCTTGAAGATGGTTGAATATTGCTCGCCGCGCAGCATCGCCTTGATCGACGGCACTTCCGCGTCCTGTCCGCTGATGATCGGCATCGGCTGATCGGCGCTGCCATAGCCGACCCCTTTCAGCGACGAGATGATTCCGATCGAGATGCCGTCATAGGGCGACAGCACCGCATCGACGCGCTTCTTGCCGTAGAAGGCGCTGAGCAGATTGTCCATGCGGGCCTGCGCAGTCGCGCCATCCCAGCGCAAGGTCGCAACCTTGTCCATGCCCATCTGGCCGCTGGCGACCACCAGCTTGCCGCTGTCGATATAGGGCTTCAGCACCGACATCGCGCCGTCGTAGAAGAAGTACGCGTTGTTGTCGTCCGGCGAACCGCCGAACAGCTCGATGTTGAACGGCCCCTTCCCGTCCTTCAGTCCAAGCCCCTGCTCGATCGACTGCGCCTGCAGCACGCCGACCTGGAAATTGTCGAAGGTCGCGTAGTAATCGACGTTCGGCGTGTTGCGGATCAGGCGGTCATAAGCGATCACGGTGATGCCATTGGCCTTGGCCTGCTTCAGCACGTCCGAAAGCGTGGTGCCGTCGATCGCCGCGATCACCAGCACCTTGGCGCCCTTGGTCACCATGTTCTCGACCTGAGAGAGCTGATTGGGAATATCGTCCTCGGCATATTGCAAATCCGTGCCGTAGCCGCGCTCCTTCAGCACCTTGACGATATTGTTGCCGTCGTCGATCCACCGCGCGGAGGATTTCGTCGGCATGGCGATGCCGATGGTCGGCTTGCTTTGCGCAAGCGCGCCGCCGCCCGACGCGGTAACGGCGAGGCTCGCCACCGCGAGCGCAAACAATGTGGTCTTGAGGTTAGGCATCTTCACTCCCTTATTTTTTTGGAACCTGATCGGATGACATATTGTATGGTGGTTGTATGGTGGTTCGGTCTGAGCGGCGGCCCGCCGTGGTCACCTCCTATGAGTTTGCCAGCTTGACATCGGGCTCCGGCCGCCCGTGGGCGGCCACTTGCATCACGAAGGTGCGGCCATGCTCGGGATCCGCCATTCGCGCCGCTTCGTCCATGCCCTGCCAGGCGGACGTCACCAGGAGACGCGACAGATCCGGCCCGACAAAAGCCGGGCAACTCGCCTGGCGCGCCGGCACGCGCAGACAGCGCAGCTGCTCCCCTTCGGGGCTGTAGACGTCGACACAGCCGCCGCCCCAGCGCGCATTCCAGATCAAACCATCAGCGTCGACCACCGCACCATCAAGACCGCCCGCGCCGCGGTGCTGCAGCAGCACTTCGGGCGCATCACACGGCAATCCGGTCAAGCCGTCGAGCGCGACGCGATAGAGCACATTCGTGGCCGTGTCAGCAAAGAAACCCAGCGCACCGTCGGGCGAGAAGCAGATCGCATTCGGAATGGTCACGCCGGGGAAGAGTCGCGAAATTTCGCCGCGATGAAGCGCGTAGATCGCGCCGGCTCCCTGCTCCGCATTGCGTCCCATGGTTCCGATCCAGAACGTTCCGGAGGGATGTACCCGCGCATCATTCGATCGCGTGGCGGGATCATCCGCTTCGAGCGGACGATACAGAACCATCGCGCCGTCGGAGATGGAGCGGATGTAAAGGCCGTCGTCGGCGGCGATCAGCTGACGCTCGGCATCGATGCGCGCCAGCGCGCTCGCCATCACACCGAGCTGATGGATGCGCACCTCACCACTGCCAAGGCGAGCTTCGAACAGCCGTCGCTCCAGGATATCGAACCACCAGGCCGTATCGGTGGCGTGATCATAGGTCGGCCCCTCTCCGAGATGGCAGCGCTCTTCGCAAAGAATAGTCGTCGGAACCCGCTCGATCATCGCGGCACGCCCCTGGACGAAAACCGATAGACGCTCTGGTGCCGATAGGTACCTTCAGGCGCCAGGCGCGCGGACGGAAAGTCCGGTCGGTTGGGCGCATCAGGCCAGACCTGCGGTTCAAGGCAGATCGCATCCGACTGCCGGTACAGCCGCCCTTGCTTTCCCTGGACCGAACCATCGAGATAGTTCCCCGAATAGAGCTGCAGGCCGGGCTGATCGGTCAGCAGCTCGAGGATCCGTCCCGAACGCGGCGCTTCGAGCCGCGCCGCGACCCGGAGTTCGTCCGCCTCATCGAGACAAAAATTGTGATCGTAGCCTCTGCCGTTCTGAAGCTGCAGGTCTGCTCGGCGAATCCTCTCACCAACGGTAGTTGCGGAGCGGAAATCGAAAGGCGTCCCGGCAACGGCTCGTGGCGGCTCCGAAAGCGGAATCGCGGCGGGATCGATTGCGAGAAAATGGTCGGCGGCGATGGTCAGCCGGTGGTCGAGGATATCCGAAAGAGACGCGCTGCCCTCGAGATTGAAGAAGCTGTGATTGGTCAGGTTGCAGATGGTGGGACGATCGGTCCTGGCCTCGAAGCTGACCGACAGTTCGGTCGGCCCCGTCAGGCCGTACGTCACGCTGACCTCAAGCCGCCCGGGATAGCCCTCCTCGCCATCGGCACTGACATAGCGCAAGGTCACCGCGGGTTGCGCCCCCGCTGCCACGCCGGCGACCTGCCAGAGCTTCCGATCGAAGCCGTCCGGTCCGCCGTGAAGCGCATGCGGACCGTCGTTGGCGGCGATGTGCACCGCCACGCCGTCGAGCAGAAAGCGCGCATTGGCGATTCGATTGGCATAGCGACCGACGGTCGCGCCGAAGAACGAACGCTTGCCGAGATAGCCTTCGAGATCGTCATGGCCGAGCACGACGTCTTCGCAACGGCCCGCTGCGTCGGGCACCACGAGCGCCTGGAGCGCGGCGCCGTAGGCGATGATTCGCGCTTCAAACCCGTTGCTGCCGCGGAGCGTCACGCGCTCGACTGCGCGGCCATCCGACAACACGCCGAACATATCCCTTGCAACAGGTGAGGTTGTGTCAATCATGGTCCATCTTCCGGATCGAGCTCATGGTCAGCGCCCCCAGCGCAGCACGACGGGGTCAAGTCGTCGCGCGATTTCGATCAGTCCGGCACGGATCGCCGGATGCATGGCCGGTTGCGGCGCCCGCATCGTGTCATGGGCAATGACGCCGCCCTCCTTCATCAGCACCTTGCATGCGGCCGGCCCGCATTGCCGGTTCTCGTAATTGATCAGCGGCAGCCAGCGCGCATAGGCCGCAATCGCCATGTCGCGCCTGCCGTCGAAATAGGGGTCGACGATCTCGCGGATGCCGTCGGGATAGCCGCCGCCGGTCATGGCGCCGGTCGCGCCGGCGTCGAGATCGGCCAGCAGCGTGATCGCCTCCTCGCCATCCCATGGCCCCTCGATCGCTTCGCCGCCCGCCTCGATCAGCGCCCGTAGCTTGGCCGCGGCTTGCGGCACCTCGATCTTGAAATAAGCCAGGCGCTCGATCTCCTTCGCCATCCGGGCGAGGAAAGGCACCGACAGCGGCGTTCCGGCGACCGGCGCATCCTGCACCATGATCGGAATCGAGATCGCGTCGGAGACGGCGCGGTAGAAGTCATAGATCGCCGGCTCCGGCACGCGAAAGGTGGCCCCGTGATAGGGCGGCATCACCATCACCATGGCGGCGCCCCGCTCTTGCGCGCGGCGCGAACGCTCGGCGCAGACGAAGGTCGAGAAATGCGTGGTCGTCACGATGACCGGGACCCGTCCGGCGACGTGCTCCAGCACGGCGGTCAGGACGGTGTCGCGTTCCTCGTCGGTGAGCACGAACTGCTCGGAGAAGTTCGCAAGGATGCACAGTCCCTGCGAGCCGGCATCGATCATGCAATCGGCGGCACGCCTCTGGCCGTCGAGATCGAGGCGGCCGTCGGCATCGAATATGGTCGGGACGACCGGGAAGACGCCGCGATAGGGTGTGACGGTGGACGTGGTCATTGCAACACCTTCAATGATTGTCGCGCGGCACGGGCGATCCGCTGCGGCCGACCAGGAAATCGAAATCGGCGCCGCGGTCGGCCTGCAGCACGTGATCGAGATACATTCTTTGATAGCCGCGCGCGGCATGGGGCACAGGCGGCGTCCAGTCGGCGCGGCGGGCGGCCAGCTCGTCGCCGGCGACATGCAAATGCAGCGAACGCGCGGCTACATCGAGGGTGATCCGATCGCCGTTCCTGACCAGCGCGATCGGGCCGCCGATGGTCGCCTCCGGGGCGACATGCAGCACCACGGTGCCATAGGCGGTGCCGGACATCCGGGCATCGGAGATCCGGATCATGTCGCGGACGCCCTGGCGCAGCAATTTTGCGGGCAAGGGCATGTTGCCGACCTCGGCCATGCCCGGATAGCCCTTGGGACCGCAGTTCTTCAGCACCATGATGCAGGAAGCGTCGATATCGAGAGTCTCGTCGTCGACGGCGTGATGCATCGCTTCGACGCTCTCGAACACGACGGCCCGGCCGGTGTGACGCATCAGCTCCGGCGAGGCGGCCGACGGCTTGATGACCGCCCCGTTCGGCGCAAGATTGCCGGTCAGGATCGCAATCCCGGCCTCCGACTTGAACGGCGTCGCGAAGGGAGTAATGACCTCCGGGTTCCAGCACGGCGCCTCGGCGACATTGCCCCAGAGCGTGCGGCCGTTCACGGTGCGGGCGTCCTTGTGCAGGAGACCGCGCTCGCCGAGCGCGCGCAACACCGCGGGCAGGCCGCCGGCGTAATAGAAATCCTCCATCAGGAAGCGGCCGGACGGCATGAGATCGACCAGGCAATGGACGTCGCGGCAGAGCCTGTCGAAATCGTCGAGCGTCAGCGCGATGTCGACACGTCCGGCGAGCGCGAGCAGGTGAACCACCGCGTTGGTCGAGCCGCCGATCGCCGCAAGGGTGCGGATTGCGTTCTCGAAGGCTGGGCGGGTGAGGATAGCGGAGGGCTTGAGGTCCTCACGGACCATCTCGACGATGCGCCGGCCGGCCATTCGGGCCAGCAGGTTGCGGCGCGCGTCGGCGGCGGGAATCGCGGCATTCTCCGGCAGGCCGATGCCGAGCGCTTCCACCATCGAGGCCATGGTGGAGGCGGTGCCCATGGTCATGCAACTGCCTGCCGAACGGTTCATCCCGGCTTCGGCCTCATGGAATTCGTCGAGCGTGATTTCGCCGGCGCGCAACTGCTCGCTCATCGAGATGATGTTGGTGCCGGAGCCGATGATCTGGCCGCGATAGACGCCGCGCAACTGCGGGCCGCCGGACACGCCGATGGTCGGCAGGTCGGCGGACGCCGCACCCATGAGCAGCGCCGGCGTGGTCTTGTCGCAGCCCATCAGCAACACCACGCCATCGAGCGGATGGGCGCGGATCGCCTCCTCGACGTCCATCGAGGCAAGATTGCGAAACAGCATGGCGGTCGGCCGCATCGTGACCTCGCCGAGCGAGGAGACCGGAAACTCCAAGGGATAGCCGCCCGCATCGAGCACGCCGGCCCGGACATGCTCGGCGAGGACGCGAAAATGCCCGTTGCAGGGCGTCAGCTCCGACCATGTGTTGCAGATGCCGATCACTGGCCGGCCGTCGAAACGATCCTGGGGCGTGCCGCTGTTCTTGAGGAACGAGCGGTAATAGAAGCCCATCTTGTCCTGGCGGCCGAACCAGGCCTGACTGCGCAGGGGCCCCTTCGATCTGTCGCCGCTCATGCCCGATCCCCCCGCTCGGCCGACTGCACATGGCGACGCCGGCCGTTGTAAATCACCTCGATCATCGCCGCCGACGCCGCCTCGGCATCCCCCGCCGCGATCGCATCGACAATGCGCTGGTGCCACAGCAGCACCGTCTCGCGATCCCGGGTCTCGACCGGCGCACTGAGCAGGAATGACGCGCGGAGTGCGGCTTCGATCACATGACCGATCGAGCGCATGAATGGATTGCCGGACGCATTGGCGACGGCGACATGCAGGGCAAGATCGGCGTCGGCAAAGCCCGTGGAGTCCGAGGCTGCTCCGCGCATCCGCGCCATGCTGCGTTGCAATTCCCCGAGATCGGCATCCGAACTCCGCGACGCCGCCAACGCCGCCGCACGCGGCTCGACGGCAAGACGGATCTCGGCGAGATCGCTGAGAAATCGCTTGTCGATGCCGGCGTCGAGATGCCAGGCCAGCACGTCGGCGTCGAACATGTTCCAGTCGCCGCGTTCCCGCACCACGGTGCCGACCCGCGCCTTGGTGCTGAGCAGCCCCTTGGCGACCAGCGTCTTGACGCTTTCCCGCAGCACCGGGCGCGACACGCCGAAGATCGAGATCAATTCGGCGTCTCCGGGCAACCGCGTTCCCTCGGCATAGCGGCCGGCAATGATGTCGACGCCAATGCTGCGCGCCACTTCCGCATGGTTGGAATGGGTGCGGCGCATCGGGATGACAAGTCGCAATGTCATGGCTTTGCTCCCGCGCTGATGACCGCCGAGCGACGCGCGATTCTGGTCAGCCGCCCATCTCGGCAGCACGCCTGCAAGCTTTCGATCCGATCCTGGAAAAGCCGGCGGTGAGTTGGGCGGCGCTGGCCGGTAGCGACGGCGGGACCGCGACCGCTGCATTGGCCGCGAGAAGGGCGCTGGGGTTCATGAGGCGCATTCTCCCGAGATGTTTTTTTCGGGAGTGCCCGCCTCGATTTGCGGTGCGATGATAGCTCCCTGCCACCCGTTGCGGGCAACAGCGGTACTATTCCACGGAAAATAAGTGTCGACTAGTCATACTATTTGACTATTTTGGTCTATCCACTGCCTGCTCAGGCATCACCGGTTGCGAGCGAGTCCGCAGACTCATGACCGCAGGCGAATGGTCCGGTTCAGGCGGGTTCGCTGCGATAAGATTCCGGCTGCCGCTGGGCCGGGCCGTCCTCGCCGCTCTGTTGCAGATTCCGCCGCGGCTGCACCAGCGTCTTGAGTATTCCAATAAGACCGCCAGACTCTTCCGGAGCAGCAGACTCGAACGGATCGGCGTAGAAGGTCGCTCCGGCGCCGTCCACGAGGCCGGCCAGAGCGCTGACCATGCGCGGCGACCCGCAGGCATAGACAATGTCCGAAGCCTCGAGAGGCGGCATGTGGGCCTCGATTCGCCCGATCCGCACCGCCGGAGTGGGGCTCGGCCCTTCTTCAATGACAGGGATGATCGTCACATTGGGCAGACGCGCAAGCTGCATCAGCGCCGGCTTCATATAAAGCGCGGATAACCTGCGTGCGCCTGCGATCATGACGATGGGGCGGCCCCGGTATTCGCGCAGCGCCATACAGGCGATGGCCCATACCGGAGCGAAACCGGTACCGCTTCCGGCGAGTATCAGCCTGCCTTTCCCACCGGGACGCAGGAAAGCCCGCCCAAACGGGCCTTCCACCCGCAGCCGGTGTCCCGGCCGTATGCTGGTGCCGAGAGCGGTGGACACGCGGCCGCCGCGGACCCGCTTCACATTGAGATGGATGACGCGGCCGCCGATCCGGCCGTCGAACGAGCCGGTGGGGCTGTAGGCGCGCGCCGGAAATCCATTGAACGCAAAACGAAAATATTGCCCGGGAAGATAAGTAATGCTCCTCTCGGGTGCGATCTTCAGCTCGAGGATGTCGGGCGCCAGTTCGCGGATGCCGGTGAGCCGTGCCCGGGTCGTGTCGATTTCGGGCACATCTTCCATTTCCACTTCGAGGTCGGAGACGACACGCGCCTGACAGGCATGGACCATCCCATGTGTATGGGTTTCGCCGCATACGGTCTGGCCTTTGACGACCTGCACCATGCAGGCGCCGCAGGTGCCGGCGCGGCAATCGTGTGGAATATCGACACCGTTGGCGAGTGCCCCGTCGAGCAACACATCTCCCGCGCGGACGCGGAACGTGCGGCCCTTGACCGAGACATTCTTGTAGTTGGCCATTATTCACTCCCCTATCGGATGCGCGGCCGCTGCGCTTCTGTGCTTGGTTCGGGCGACGCGGAGCCTAACGAACTCGATTCGCGCGACCGGATTGCGCGTTACCTGGTGGCTCCCACATGGATGAGATTTTTCTTTGCCGTCGTCTCGAAGCGGTTGGACCAGTAGGTCGATGCCATGACCGGCCGTTTCAGCCAGCTCCGCTTCGGTGAACGCAGGACCAGGAACCAGAGGAAGAACGGCGTCGTCACCATGTGCGACGCCAGCGGAAACCAATCCGGCAGCAACGAGGCCGGTCCGGGAAGCCGGTACCAGTAATAGGTACTGATCGCGGCGGCCGCGAACGCCCGATGCAGGATTGCGCGGGCGCCATCCTTGTGGCGGAAGATGTGCTCGCCGACTTTGAAGATGACGTAAGAGACAATGCAGGCGCCTAACGGCCAGACATAGGCCGTTATGATGGCCTGGGTGCCAACCTGATCCGGAGCATAATCCCGGACCTGATACCATCCCCAGACAAACCCCGGAAAGCTCCCCACCAGGAAATTCCCGAGAAACTGCTGAACCTTCGTTGCGCCGGTCACGGTCGGCGTCAGTTCCGGAGTCGAATCGGGACAGGGATTACTGCACCCCTCGCACAAATCGCAGCGCGCATTCTTGAAGGTGATGGCGGGTTTGGTGCCATAGAGCCGTTCCACCGGATGGATGGGGCATAGCGAGGTGCACCAGCCGGATCGCATTTCAAACAACGAGCCCATCACAAATGCAACAACTGCCGCCGACAGCAGCATGACCGCTGTCAACGTGCCATCCACGTTCAGGCCGATGCGCCGCATGGGCACGACGACAAACAGCAGGGTCATGCCGATCAGGCCCAATGCAGCAGCGCCCCATTCGGGCATCCTCCTGTTCTGCGCGATGCCCAATTTTTGCGGCAGCATGTGAAACGTCGCCATCGGACAGATGTTGCGCCACAGACCGGGCGCGATCGTCACCAGCGCCGGGGCCACGGGTATGATGAGATTCCACATCAGGGCGATGCCCGCGGCCGGCCAGAACAATAACAGACCGACCAGCGCCACGCCCACCGACAGCATCGCAGCTTGCAGGGCGATCCAGACGGGCCGGCCTTTTGGACTGACCGTGCGGCTGTTGGGAAGAGGGCTGTACCTTGTGGGTGCTACCCGCACGAAGGGCGTGCTCTGCCGCGGCGATGGCTCCCGGTATTGCCGAGAGGAATCGCGTCCGAAGGCTTGGCTGGCTGTGTTGTTTCGCATTGTTTCCCCAGACACGGGTTTCTCTGAATCTCGAGTGAATTGGCTCTCGCGCATCCGCGCCGCGACAACGCCATCATGGCAGCGTCAAGAAAGCGCCGCCGGCCGGTCGCGGGTCACGCTTGCTGAATGGTTCGGGATTAGCTGGCGGCTTGCCGCGTTTTGGTTATGCGGAGTGGCGCGGCCAAAGCCACTCGGAACTTTCCGGGGCCCGAGATGCCAGCACCCAAGGTTGCAAGGCCACCCGATATCGCGAGACAGCCATCTTATGCGCATGCATTGCTCGATCCCCCTGAATTTCGCAGTTCAACCCATTTCCTTCGACCGGAGATCAGTCCTTCTTCCCGCGCTCCCCACGCGGAAATCGATTCATGAGCATCGACACATCCATGAGATACTGATGAACCCTCCGGGTACGGTTGATGAGTGACGATTAATTAAGGCGAATTACCGGGGCCGAATTGGGCAATTTGCTGATGTCCTTGCGCCGATTCAGGCAGTGCAGGGGGAGCGCTGATAACCGGCAGACAAGCGAAAGATTTCAACGCAGGTTTTGCGCGACCATTGATCCAGATCAATGCGGGTCGTGCTTCGCCGGCACGGTGCGCTCGTTTGCGTAACCCCGTTTCCCTGCTTTGCCGCAACACCCTCTTCGTCCTCGATCATTCGGGCGGCTGCAATCCGGGCAGCGAAAACCATTCCTGGAGGCGGTGTGCGGCCTCGCATTCCCTCGCCCAGGTCAGCAGAGCGTCGCGCTCCTCACCCAAAGGCAACGATTGGGCTCGCGCTCGAGCTCCTACCGCTTCGCGGGCCAACCGCTCTTCGAGCGAAGTGGACTGCCTGAAGCGGTGTCGTTTCACTGCGGAAGCGGGTCGCCTGCGTGCTTTCATGGAAATTACATTACTTCGCACAGCCAGGGCCGTAAGTTCACATGTGAACGCAACTGCACGCAATTACCAAGGTGTAACAACACCAACGCGTGACAACGCGTCCCTGGCCGCCACCGATGGCCGCACATCGAAGTCGCTGAACTAGCGTGTCGGACGGGCCGCTCCGGCGCTGCGCTGATGCACGGCACCTCGGGTGTCCACGAGGTTGTGCACCGTGTTGACGAGAGCGAGATGGGAAAACGCTTGCGGGAAATTTCCCAATTGCCGATGCGCGGACGGGTCGTATTCTTCCGCCAGGAGGCCCAGGTCATTGCGCAGCGCCAGCAGCCGATCCAGCAGCTTGCGGGCTTCGTCAAGCCTGCCCTGCAGGATGTAATTGTCGGCCAGCCAGAAGCTGCAGGCCAGAAAGACACCCTCGCCCGGCGGCAGGCCGTCGGCGCCTTCGCTGGTATGATAACGCAGCACGAACCCGTCACGGACGAGACCTTTTTCAACGGCTGCAAGAGTACCGCGGATGCGAGGATCGTCCGGCGGCAGGAAGCCGACCATCGCGATCATCAGCAGGCTGGCATCAAGGCTCTTGGAACCGTAGGATTGGACAAAACTGTTCTGCTCAGCGTCATATCCCGCCGCGCAAACCTGGCCGTGAATGACGTCGCGGATTTCTCGCCATCTCTCCACGGGACCGCTTAGGCCGAATTCCTCGACGGAGCGGATGGCGCGGTCGAATGCCACCCAGGCCATGACCTTGGAATGGGTGAAATGCTTGCGGCCGCCGCGCACCTCCCAAATTCCGTTGTCGGGCCGGTCCCAGATGGTCTCGAGATGTGTAAGCAGCGCGCATTCCAGGTCCCAGCTCGCCGCGTTGGCCCCGAGCCCCGCTTTTCGCGCCACGTAGAGTGCGTCAATCACTTCGCCATAGACATCGAGCTGAAGCTGCCGGGCGGCTGCATTGCCGACACGGACCGGCGAGGAGCCCGCATATCCGGAGAGCCAGCGGGCTTCGTATTCTTCGAGGCGGCATTCGCCGGCGGCGCCATACATGATCTGGATATCCGCGGGGTTGCCGGCAACGGCGCGAATCAGCCATTCGCGCCAGGCTTTTGCTTCGCGCACGAACCCCGCCCCGAGCAGCGCGTAGAGGGTGAAGGTGGCGTCGCGCAGCCAGCAAAAGCGATAGTCCCAGTTCCGTGCGCCACCGATCTTTTCGGGCAATGACGTCGTGGCGGCCGCGACGATACCACCGGTTTCACGATGCGACAGCGCCTTGAGGACAAGGAGCGAGCGCATCACAGCGGCTGACCGTTCGTGTGGCGGGGTAAATCCGGCGGCCCAGCTGGACCAAAAGTCTTCGGTCTTTTGGAGGGCCTCCGAGGCCAGGAATTTTGCCGGCGCGGGGCGATAGGAAGGTGACCAGCTCAGACAAAATCCGACCTTTTCGCCCTCGGCGAGCTCGAACTCCCCGACGGTACGAAGGTCCCTGCCTCCAAGCGGGATATCACTATCCAGCAGCAGCCGGTCGGGCCCGGCGATGAATTCGAGCCGGCCATCGTGCTGTCGCGACACCCATGGCACGACGGCGCCATAGCCGAAACGAACAATCAGTTCGGTGCGCATCGCCACGACGCCATGCATCCCGTACACCATGCGGACCAGGTCGGAGGTCCCGTCGCGCCAAGTCATGAAATCGACGACGCGGACCGTGCCGGTCCGCGTCTCGAAGTCTGTTTCGAGGATCATCGTGTCGCCGCGATAACGGCGGGTGATGCGCGGGCCTGCCGCCGCAGGCGAAATCAGCCAACGGCCATTTTCGCAATCCCCGAGCAGGGCGGAAAAGCACGCCGCGCTGTCGAAGCGCGGAAAACCCAGCCAGTCGATCGATCCGTCGCGGCCGACCAGCGCCATGGTCTCGCAATTGCCGATGGCGCCATAGTCTTCAATACGGCTTGACATGCATTCCCAATCTTGCCCGCCCGTCGCGAGGAAGCCTGCGATACCTCGCGCCGGAGGCAGCAAGCATTCCAATTCCAAAAAAAACCATCGCGCCCATCAGCACCGGCGCGATGCGCGCGATCGGACCGGAAGCAACGACAGCGGTGTCGGTCGATTCATCGCTGAAACTGCCGCGCATTCGATGCAGCGCATGAACCGGCGCCAGCAGGTTGTCTTGCCGCTCGGGCGATACTTGCTGTCCGGTTTCCTGCCCGCGATACGCCACCCGCGCCAGCAAATGGTCGAGAAAGGCGGGAAGCACCATGTTGCCGAGGATCACCTTCAGGGTGCTCAGGCCGATCCAGTATTCGCGACTGGGATGACGGACGGCGTTGAAGACCGCGCGGGCAATCACTTCCGGCTGCACCACCGGCGCCACCGGACGCGGCTTTCTCGGCATGTGCGTACGCGCCCAATCGAACTGCGGCGTGTTGACCGCCGGCAGCTCCATCACCGTCAAGCGGATCCTGCTGCGGTCATGGATCAGTTCGGTTCGCAGCGAATCCGTAAAGCCGCGGATCGCATGCTTCGACCCGCAATATGCCGATTGCAGGGGAATGCCGCGATAGGCGAGCGCGGAGCCGATCTGGATGATCATCCCGCGATTGACGGGCCGCATATGTCTCAATGCGGCCATCGTGCCGTGCACCTGGCCAAGATAGGTCACTTCCGTGACGCGGCGATATTCCTCGGGCGTCATCAGCCAGACCGGCGCGAACACCGTCACCATGGCGTCGTTGATCCAGACGTCGATCGCGCCGAACGTCTGCTTGATCCGTTCGGCCGCGGCGAAGACGGCGTCGGCATCCGCGACGTCGGCAGCCGCCACGATGGCGCGGCCGCCGAGTTGTTCGACTTCGCGCCGCACCTCCTCGAGCGCCTGTTCATCCCGTGCAATCAGCCCGATCCGCCAGCCCGCGCGCGCGAACTGATGTACGATGGCGCGTCCGACGCCCGCCGAGGCGCCGGTGACCACCACGACTTCTGATGACGGGGAATGGGATAAAGTCATGATCTGCTCCTTGCTATCAGCACGCCCGCCTGCCAAGCTCGGGACGGCGCGGCTGTCGTTATCATTTGCATCATCTGCGGCTTTCATTTGCGAGGGCCAGCGCCCTTGCGCGACCACCGCTCTGGCCTGTGAGTTCGCCCCGGCGCGACAGCAGCTTGATCCGGTCCGCGGTCCGGCAGGCGATGGCCTGAATCGTCAGGGACGGATTGACCCCGCCGACGGTTGGGAAGACCGATCCATCGCAAATCCACAGGTTCGGAATGTCCCAGCTGCGGCAATCGGCATCGACCACGCTGTGGTCTGGATCAAATCCCATACGCGCCGTTCCGTTGAGGTGACAGGTGTCGTCATCCTGGGTCCAGATATCCCTGGCATCGACAGCCCCGAGCGCACGCGTCATGAATTTGAGCGAGTGATCGATCAGCCGCTTGTCGTTGTCGCACCAGGAATAGGTGACGCGCGGAATGCGAAGCCCGTACTGGTCGAGCTCGTCGGCGAGCGTCACACGATTGCCTTGCTGCGGCAGCATCTCGCCGACGATCTTCAGGCCGACGACATGATTGTAGTTCTGCATCTCCGCGATCAGGCGCGGGCCCCACAGGCCGCGGGCGGCGAGCTGCGTATTGGCCCATAACTGCGGCAACGGCCCTTGGCTCATGTAGCTGTAGCCGCCGAAGAAATCCTTGCCCCTGTCCTCGTAGTTCCAGTGCTCGGTGATGGCAAGCGACGGCGGTCCCTTGTAGGAACGGACCTCCTGATCCATGACGCCCCAAACCGCCTGATTGGATTGCGCCATCAGGTTCTTGCCAACAAGGCCGGACCGGTTGGCGAGACCATCCGGAAATCGGTCGGTCGCCGAGTTCAGGAGCAGGCGCGGGGTTTCGATCGCATAGCCGGCGACGACGACGTTTCTTGCGCGCTGGAAACGCCAGGTACCCTCGCGGTGATAGTGCACGCCGCGGGCCAGGCCCGCCTTGTCGACCTCGACCCTGCCCACCATCGCGAGATCGCGGATCTCCGCACCGGCCTGCAGCGCACGCGGGATCCAGGTGACCAGCACGCTTTGCTTGGCGTTGGTCGAACAACCCGTCACGCAGAAGCCGCGATAGACGCAAGGATGAGCCAGCCCGCGCGGCGCCGACAATGTGGCAAGCGGCGTTTCCGTCCACCTGACGCCAAGCGCCTCGCATCCCTTGGCGAGCGCTTTCGCCGCGGCATTGAGGGGATGCGCCCGGTAGGGATAGCGCGGACGCGGAGGTCCCCAGGGATAGGTCACGGGGCCGGAAATCTTCAGCGCCTGCTCGACTTCCGCGTAATAGCTCCACATCTCCCGCCAATCGAGCGGCCAATCGACGCCGTAGCCAAGCAGCGAGCGCGATCTGAACCACTCGGGACGAAAGCGCAGCGACACCATGGCGAAATGCACGGTCGAGCCGCCGACCGCCTTGCCGCTGTTGTTGCTGCCCAACTGCAGGGGATTGTCGCCATCGACGATGCGATCGTCGGTCCAGTACAGTTTGGCTTGCTCGCTCTCGTCGGATGCGAAGTCCTCGAGGGGCCGAAAGTACGGGCCCGCGTCGAACGCGACCACGGAGAAGCCATGTTCGGCCAGCCTGCACGCAAGCGTACCGCCGCCGGCGCCGGTGCCGACGATCGCGAAATCGATCTCCTCATTGTCAGGATATTCCCGCATTGGCACCCATCGGCCGGGCCGGAAGACATCGGGAGCCCGTCCCGCCTGCGCTCGCGGGTTATGCAGGAGCTCATCGGACATGGCGATTGATCCGACGCACCGATTCGTCATCGCCGCCATCCGCTTCCGCGGCTTCCCAGGGATCGCGCTCATCGAAATCGAGGCGGACGTAGCCGCGCGGACTTGCAGGACCGCCCCAGCCGATCTCGCTCCAGGCGGTGGGGTGGGCGTAATAGGCCAGGACAATGTCGCGCGCCATGCGCTTGTGGAAGAAATCCCTGCATCGCATCGTCCCCCAATCAGGGCCGCCCAACGCACCGGCTTCCATCCGCCTCAGCATCACATCCTGCAAGGCCTCGGGAAGTTCGTCGAAGCGCTGGCCGTAGGCCATCCTTGCTTCGGCCTGCAGCGCCTTCAGGCCGAGCCGCCACGCGTCTTGGTCCCGCGGCATTCCTGCAAGCCGATATCCATCCATCGTCCCGCGATGCAGCCTGTGATCGATCAGCGCAGGAACCGGGATCGGCGCGCGGGTCGCCGATTGCGGCACCAGCCGCGCGGCGATCGCGGCGACCATCCGGTATTCGTCGGGGGTAAAGAAATGCGGCGTCGAGTCGATGGCCAGTCGCCGCATGATGACGCGGCGGGTCTGCTCGTTCCAGGATGGGCCGGAGACCTTCGACAACACGTCATAGCCGGGATAGCGGCTGTGGCCGTCGGACAGTTTGTGGCGCCGGTCATGCATCGGAACGATCCTTCATCAAACCCAGTGCGGCCAGACCCCCCAGCGCCAAGCCCGCGAAGCTCGGCGGCGCCGGCAGCGGCGGCCCATCGAGCAGGTTCTGACGCCAGTTGCGCCAGCCTCCCATGTTGCGGGACACGCCATAGGCATGGAGCCCGACGCCGGCGAACCCCATCGCGGCCAGCAGGCGCAGCCACCAGCGCGTCAAATTGTGGTCGCGTCCGGGGCCGCGCAGGGCCGCGGATGCCAGCAGAGCGGCGCCGGCCGGAGGCAGCGTGACCGGCAACAGCATGAAGGGATTGTGGTACGCGCCGCGAAAATGCAGCAGCCCGGCTTCGCCTGTGGTGCCCAACAAACCTGCGGCGACTACCGCCGCCATGGTCCGACCGGCCGGCAGGTCGAAGATTTCCGGCCTCTGGCCGGGCCTACTTTCGCGGACGCGCTCCGAGCAGAAGCCGAGCAGGCCGGCGAGCAGAATGGCCATCGGCGCGCCGAGCGGCGCGCCATAAAACAGATTCTGCCAGCTGATGCCGCCGACCCGCTTGCTGACGTTGTAGATGTGAAATCCGGTTCCCATTAGGCCGGTGGCGGCCGCCAGCAGATAGCTCGCATCGCGCACGCGGTGCGCGACCGGGCGCGCATCCCCCGTGCCATGGGCGCTGACACCAAGCGTCAATGCCGAGACCAGCAACGGGGTGTACATCGCCTTGTTCTTGAACGACCCGCGATAGTGTTCGACGCTGCTATCGGCAAGAACCGAGGCCGCCAGTGTGCCGGCCGCCCGATTGAGGCGTCGCGCCGCGACGACCGTTGCAGGCATGCCTCGCCTTGCGCCCGTTCGAACCGGAGCGCTGCGGCGTTGGGGGAGGCGGGCGGCCGACCCACGGTAAACCGACGATCCGATCATGAGACCGGTGAGCGCCAGCGCCGCAACTGCCAGATGCCTGTTGTCATCGCTTGAAAGGTTCATGATGTCTCTGAACGGCGTCCCTGAATGAAATGATGTCCCTAGGTGGCGTAACGCGCGGCGTCCTGGTGTCTGAAGGCCAGGCCGTTCCCGGGGCAAGACGGGTCGGGCCGGATCTCGCCATTGCGGGGCACCGGCGCGCCGTCGAACAGCATGTGCTCGATACGAACATGATCATGAAACCATTCCAGATGGCGCAGCCGCTCGGACGCGCAGGCGACGTGCAGGTGCAGCGCTGGCGCGCAATGCCCGGAAAGGTCGACGTGAAACGCCTCGCACAAGGCGGCGATCTTCAGAAACGCGGTGATGCCGCCACAGCGCGTCACGTCCGCCTGCTGCACGTCCACGGCTTCGCTCTCCAGCATGTGGCGCACGTAGTCGACCGTATAGGCATATTCACCTGCGGCGATCTCCATGCCGGTCGGCGCCCTTCCGCGTATCGTCCGCAGGCCTGAAAGATCGTCGGATGAGACCGGCTCCTCGAACCAGCCGACCTCCTGTTCGGCAAAACAGTTTGCCAATTCGATCGCCTGCCGGACGCGATAGGCGCCGTTCGCATCCACGAACAGCGTGGCACGGTCGCCGATCGCCTGCTTTGCGGCTTTCACGCGCTGGACGTCTTGTGCTGGATCGGAGCCCACCTTCATCTTGACCAGGGAGCACCCGTCGTCGGCCACCCAGCCGTGCAGCTGGTCCTTGAGTTCGCGCTCCGAATAGCTGGTGAAGCCGCCGCTTCCATAGATCGGGATGGAGCAGCGGTAGCTGCCAAGCAGCTTCCACAATGGCAACTCCAGCACGCGCGCCTTCAGGTCGTGGATCGCGCTGTCGACCGCCGAGATCGCCGTGGCCGCGAGCCCTTCGCGGCCGAGATTGCGCACCGCCCGCTGCATTGCCGTCCAGGCGGCCGGCGGATCAAACACATCGCCGCCGTGGACGGCCTCGGCGAGCTTGCCGGAGATCAGTTTGACGATCGCGCCGCTTGCATAGGTGTAACCGAGGCCGACTTTGCCGCCGCCCCTAATCTCGACGAGGACCAGCGTTGTCGAGTCCCAGCTGATCGTGCCGTCAGCCTCCGGCTTGTCGGTCGGGATCGTGAATGCCTGCGCCCGTACGGCTTCGATCGAGACGTCCGGTTTCATTCGCGGTCCTTGCCCGGCAGCACGCTGGTCAGCAGCTCCTTCGCACTGTTCTTGAGGACGCTGCCAAGTTCGGGTTCCGACGGGATCATGCTGACGAAGTTCTTGGCGTCCTTCAGCGTGATGTGCGGCGGAAGCGGTGGCACGTTCGGATCGGTATAGGCCTCGAGGATCACTGGCCGGTCAGCCGCCAGCGCCTCATCCCAGGCCGCGCCGACCCGTTCGGGGTTGTCGACAAAGATGCCCTTGAGCCCGATCAGCTCGGCGTATGTGTGATAGGGGAAGTCCGGAATGCTCTGTGTGGATTCAGTCTTGCCGGCACCGAGCTGAATTCGCTCCTCCCACGTCACCTGGTTGAGATCCCGGTTGTTGAGGACCAGCACGATCAGGCGGGGGTTCGACCATTGTTTCCAGTATTTGGAAATCGTGATCATCACGTTCAGGCCGTTCATCTGCATGGCACCGTCGCCCATGCATGCGATCACGGTGCGCTCCGGATAGGCCATCTTGCCGGCGAGCGCGTAAGGAGTCCCGGCACCCAGCGAGGCCAAGCCGCCCGACAGTGAGGCTTTCATGCCCCGGCGAATCCTGAGATCGCGCGCGTACCAATTGGCGACCGATCCGGAATCGGCGGTGATGATCGCGTTCTCCGGCAGCCGCGGCGACAACTCCCAGAACACCCGCTGCGGATTGAGCGGCTCGGCATCCTGCATGGCGCGCTCCTCGAGCGTCTCCCACCACTCCCGCACGCCACGCTCGATCTTGCGCCGCCAAGCCTGCTCTCCCTTCTGCTTGAGCAGAGGCAGCAGCGCGCGCAGGGTGGTCGCGCTGTCGCCGACGAGGTTCACCTCCATCGGGTATCTGAGGCTCAGCCTGCTGCCGTCGATATCGATCTGGACACCACGAGCAGCTCCCGGCTTGGGAAGAAACTCGCTGTAGGGAAACGCCGATCCGACCATCAGGAACGTGTCGCAACTCTTCATCATGTCCCAGCTCGGCTTGGTGCCGAGCAACCCGATCGACCCGGTGACAAAGGGCAGATCGTCGGG
>NZ_JBAURI010000724.1:0-7367 GCF_049581145.1 Bradyrhizobium sp. | reverse complement strand
ATGGTCCAGTTCACCGGTCCGACCGGATGCGCTGCGACGAAGCCGAGTTTGCCGGTCTTGGACATCGCGCCCGCCACCATGCCGCAGAGATATTGGCTTTCATAGGTGCGGCCATAGAAGGATTCGAGGTTTGGGCCGTTGGTGGTGCCGGAGGCGTTGAGGAACGCCACCTTCGGATATTTCTGCGACAGCTCCTTGAAGGTGTCGGAATAGCCGAACGCAGTGCCGATGATCACATTGTAGCCGCGCTGGATGAAGCGCTCGGCTGCGGGCGTGATCTGGCCAGCCACCTCGGGCACGTTCTCAACGAAGGGAATCTTCTGGTCGAGTGCCGCCTCGATCTTGGGGCGCGCCTCGTCGAAGGCCTGCGTCCAGCCGCCATCGGTCTTGTCGGCGAAATACAGAAAGGCGATTTTTGGCGGCGCCGACAGGGTGAATCCGGCGGCATAGGCGATCGCCGTACCGCCGATCAGGGCGGCCGCAAGAACAGGGACTGCAGTCCAGCGCATTATGCAAGTTTCCTTTTGCTGTGCGAAAAAGCTTCGCATTGTGGAGAAAAATAGCACGCCAATTGTTTAGTCACCGTCCGGCCAATCGATGAGCAGTCCCCTATGGCCGTTACCGATGAACCGTCGCCGCGCCGATCGGGGCCGTGAGCCGCGTTCGGCCTGGATATTGCTTCGGTTGCCGCGTTCGAGAGTTCGCTGGAACGCGCGCAGCCTGGCGGCGTAGCAGAGTCTCGATTTCGGCGAGAGGCGTGATGAAGGCTTATGTGTACGGCGCAAGGCGCGACCTGCCGCAGAGCTTTGCGGATTTCACGGAACCGTCGCGGTCGGCGATCGTGTCGGTCGACATGCATCAGGGCCATCTCGCCGACACACCGGACTGCCCCTGTCCCGCGCCCCGCGCCCGCGAGATCGTCGCGCCGATCGATGCGTTTCACGCTGCCGCGCGCAAGTTCGGCGTGCCGGTCATCCACGTCAAATCCGTGCTGCGCAAGGGCGGCGTCGACGATATCGCCGGCATCCCCTCGGCGTGGCGACGGACCTTTCCGCTGCACGTCGGGCCGATACCGAATTCCGACGCCCACGCCATCGAAGGTTCGCGCTGGACCGAGTTCGTCACACAGGTCGAGCCGCAGGATCTCGTGGTCGCCGGCAAGAAGCGGCTGTCGCCGTTCTTTGCGACCGATCTCGACTTCCTGCTGCGGCAGATGAACGTGCGTATCGTGGTCCTGAACGGCGGCATGACCGATTGCTGCATTCTCAATGCGGCGTTTGACGCCAGCAATCTGAGCTATCGCGTGGTGGTCTTGCGCGATCTCGTGCGCGGCACCAATGAGGACATGGAAGAGGCGGCGCTCAGGATGGTGTCGCTGCATCTCGGCGTGGTGACCGACGCGGAGGATCTGCTGGCAGCCTGGCGCAGCCGCTGAATGGGCCGCGCGCTCCGGCGCGACGCATCTGTGAACGGGGTGCGCGCCATCCGCCATGTTGCGCCAACTGTTGCAGGCTTTGGCCCAGCCCATGCTGCCTCATCACCCCGATTGCTGGACACCCGGATGGCGTTATGTTAACCAGACTAAATATTATTGAGCAAGGTTAAATATCTTGAAGCCTGCCGCGTTCGACTATTTCAGGCCCGCGAGCCTGGCCGAGGCGCTCGCGCTGCTGGCGACATACAAGGACGACTGCAAGATCCTGGCCGGCGGCCAGAGCCTCGTTCCGGCAATGAATTTCCGCCTGGCGCGGCCGGCGGTGCTGATCGACATCAACGACCTCAGTGAGCTCGATGACCTGCGCGCCGACGCTGACGGACTCAGGATCGGCGCGCTGACCCGTCATGCCGCCTTTCACCGCCCTGTCGTCGACGGGCCGCTCGGCACGCTGTTGGCCAAGGTTGTCGGTCACATCGCGCATTATCCGATCCGGCAGCGCGGCACCTTCGCCGGAAGTCTGGCGCATGCCGATCCGGCGTCCGAATGGTGTCTGGTCGCGACCGCGCTCGATGCCGTCGTCGTGGCAAAGAGTGCGCGCGGCGACAGGACCATTGCCGCCTGTGACTTTTTCCACGGTACCTTCACGACGGATCTTTCCGCCGATGAACTGCTTGCCGAGGTTCGCTTGCCCCCGCTGGCACCGTGCTGGCGCACCGGCTTCTACGAGTTCTCCCGGCGTGCGGGAGATTTTGCGCTGGGCATGGCGCTGGCCGCGCTCAACATCGACGCCGGCGTCATCAAGGACGCGAGGTTGGGTATCGGCGGCATCTCCAATCGCGCGATCCGGCTGCGCAAACTGGAAGACCGGCTGGTCGGCCAGCGGGTGTCGCCGGAACTGATCGACGCGATCGCCCGCGACGCGTGGGCAGCCGTCGATCCGCTCGGCGACATCCATGCTTCGCCGGAGTACCGGCGCGATTTGGCGGCAACCGCCGTCAAGCGCGCGCTGACGGAGGCCGCCGCATGAACTGGATCGGCCGATCGCTGCCGCGGCTGGAGGATCCGTCGTTGCTGACGGGCGGCGGCAGCTATGTCGCCGACCGCGTCGGTCAGGCCGCCTCCGTCCGTTTCGTTCGCAGTCCGCTGGCCTGCGGAACGATCGCCGGCATCGACATTCCCGAAGGCGCGACGGTGTTTACCGGGCGCGACCTCACCGAAGTGAAGCCAATCCGGCCGATCCTGCATCGCCCGGATTATGTCGCGATCGGTCAGCCGGTGCTGGCGATCGATCGCATCAGCTTCTGCGGGCAGCCGGTGGCTGTGGTTATTGCCGACGATCCCGCGCTTGCCGAAGACATCGCCGAGCAGGTGTTTGTCGATATCGACGCGACTGACGCGATCGTCGAGCTCGACGACGCGCTCGCGCCCGGTGCCGCAACGATTCACCCGGATACTGCGTCGAACGTGCTGGTCGAAGGCCGCATGAGGACGGCGGGCCTGGATGCGGCTTTCGCGGACGCCGCCCAGATTGTGGAACTGGAGTTGCGCTCGCACCGGCAATCGGCCGCGCCAATGGAGAACCGCGGCGGCGTTGCCGCATTTGACGCGGCAACCGGGCGCGTCACGCTGACGGCGTCGGTCCAGATGCCGCACATGTTGCGCACCGGCATCGCCGACGCGCTCGGGATGGCCGAGTCCGAGCTGCGCGTCATCGCGCCTGATGTCGGCGGCGGGTTCGGCCAGAAGATGTCGCTGTTTCCGGAATACATCGTGCTGGTCTGGCTTGCGCGAGCTCTGAAACGCGATGTCGCCTGGATCGAGGATCGCCGCGAAAACTTTCTCGCCTCGGCCCATGGCCGCGATCAGGCCTTCAGCCTGCGCGGCGCTTTCGCAAAAGATGGCAGGCTGCTCGGGTTGGATGCGGATCTGCGCTCCAATGTCGGCGCCTTCTCGTGTTATCCCGTGACCTGCGGGGTCGAGCCGCTGATGGCGTTTGCCGAACTGCCTGGGCCGTACGATTTCTCCGAATACGGCGCTCGCTCGCGCGGGGTTGCGACCAACACCTGCATGATGGCGCCCTATCGGGGCGTCTCGCGACCGATGCTGACGTTCTCGATGGAGCGCCTGATGGACGTGGCGGCGAAGCGTCTCGGCATCGATGCGGTCGACATCCGCCGCCGCAATCTGATCAATGCCTTCCCGCATCGGTCGCCGACCGGCCTGGTCTATGATGAAGGATCCTATCTGCAGGCGATGGAGGTTGCGGTGCGCACCATCGAGCTGCCGGCATTTCGTGCGCGGCAGGCGGAGCTGCGCGGACGGGGGCGCTATCTCGGTCTCGGCCTCTCGGTGTTCAGCGAGCGCACCGGCTATGGCACGCCGGCCTATGCGGCGCGCGGCATGGAGATCGTGCCGGGCTACGAGATCGTCGACTGCACGATGGATCCGTCGGGCGATGTGGTGCTGCGGATCGGCTCGTCGCCGCATGGCCAGGGCCTGAAGACGAGCCTCGCGCAGCTCGTCGCCGATGAGTTGGGCATCGAACCGAAACGTATCAGGATCATCTCCGGCGATACCGATGCGACACCCTACGGCTGGGGCACGTTCGCCAGCCGCTCGATGGTGATCGCAGGCGGCGCCTCGAAGCTCGCGGCGGGACGGGTCGCGCACAAGCTGAAAGTGATCGCCGCGAAGCTGATGGAGGCGTCGGCCGACAGCATCACGCTGAAAGACGGCTGGGCCCGCGTCAGCCACTCCAACCAGGCGATGGAGATCGGCGCGCTGGCTCGCGCCGCCTATCATCAGAGTCACCGCTTTGCCGGCCTCGCGCCGGGCCTGCATGAAAGCGCCGTGTATGATCCCGGCGGCACATTCTCGAATGCCTGCCACATCGCAATCGTGGAAGTCGATATCGAGACCGGCGGCGTCAGCATCGAACGGTTTCTCGTGGTCGAGGACGCCGGGGTGCTGATCAATCCGATGATCGTCGATGGCCAGATCACGGGCGGCGTGGCGCAGGGCATCGCCAATGCGCTGCTGGAAGAGATGATCTATGACGATGCCGGAAATCTCCTGACGGTGTCGTTCGCCGACTATCTGCCGCCGACCTCTGCGGAGGTGCCGGAGATCGAGATCGTTCATATGGAGACGGTGTCGCCGGAAAGCGTCACGCATGCCAAGGGCGTCGGCGAGGGCGGCGCGATCGGTGCACCGGCGGCGGTCGTCAACGCCATCTGCGATGCGCTGTCGCCATTTGGCATCGAACTGTTCGAATTGCCCGCGACGCCGCAGCGGATTCGCGACGCGTTGCGCCGCGCCGGAGTATCGCCCCATGCCCAGCAAGCTTGACGTCAGTCTGTCCGTCAACGGAAAGTCCTATGCGGTATCGATCGAGCCGCGCCGGACGCTGGCCGACGTGCTGCGCGATGATTGCGGGCTGACCGGAACCCATCTCGGCTGCGAGCATGGCGTCTGCGGCGCCTGCACGGTGCTGGTCGAAGACAGACCAGTGCGCTCCTGCCTGATGTTCGGCGTGCAGGCCGCGGGCAAGCAAGTGCGCACCGTCGAGGGACTTTCCGACGGCGAGACCTTGCATCCGCTGCAGCAGGCGTTCTGGGACAATCACGGCCTGCAATGCGGCTTCTGCACCCCCGGTTTCCTGATGCTCGCCGCCGGCGCGCTTGCCGACAGACCCGACATGTCGGACGATGAGATCAAGGACGTGCTGTCGTCGAATCTCTGCCGCTGCACCGGCTATCAGAACATCGTCAAGGCAGTCCGGATCGCGGCGCGCGAGATGCGGGCGGCAGCGAAGGCATGAGTTTTATCGGTCGTTCGCTGCGTCGGATCGAGGACCGGCCGCTCCTGGTCGGTGCCGGTTCGTTTGCGGCCGACTGCAACTGGTCCGGCCAGCTTCATATGCGCGTGGTTCGTTCGCCGGTCGCCTTCGGGCGCATCCTCGCGATCGAGACCGAACAGGCGGCGGCAGCCGACGGCGTGGTCGCGGTCTGGACCAGCGCCGATGTCGCGGCCCTGCCGCCGATCGATTTTCGCCAGATGGGTCTGGAGCGGCTTGCGCCCTACCGGCAATTCGTGCTGGCCCGCGACTACGTCCGCTATGTCGGCGACCCCGTGGCGGTGGTGTTTGCCGTCGATCCGTATCTCGCGGAAGACGCGGCCGAACTCGTATTCGCCGATATCGACGAATGCAAGCCGGTGCTCGACGCGACCGCCGAGCCGGAATTGTTCATGCCCGATATTCATGCCGGCCTGTCGTCGGAGCCGGCCGTGATCCGCCGCTTCTATGGCGATCTCGACGCGGCCTTTGCCGCCGCGGCGCATATCGTCGCGCTTGAGGTCAAGATCGGACGCCACACCGGCGTGCCCCTGGAGACCCGGGGCGGCCTTTGCGTCTACGACGCCGAGCATGACTCGCTGACGCTCTATGGCGCGGCCAAGGTGCCGCATTACAATCGCGACGCCATCAGCCGGATGCTGGGCCTGGCCGCGGGGCGGCTGCAACTCAGCGAGGGCCATGTCGGCGGCGGCTTCGGCATTCGCGGCGAGCTCTATCCGGAGGACGTGCTGGTCTGCGCCGCGGCGCTGCGGCTCAAGCGGCCAGTCAAATGGATCGAGGACCGCAGGGAACACCTGCTGGCCGCCAACCATTCGCGCGATCAGGTCTACCGGATGCAGGCCGCCGTCGACGGCAGAGGCTTCATTCTCGGTCTCAAGGCTGAGATCTTCACCGATCAGGGCGCCTATGTCCGCACCCACGGCACCACGGTGACGGACCTCTCTGCCGGGCTGCTGCCCGGTCCGTACCGTATTCCCGCCTACAGCGTGGAAGGCCATATCCGCCTCACCAACAAGACGCCGGCCGGGACCTATCGCGCGCCGGGACGCTACGAATCAACCTTTGCCCGCGAGCGCCTGCTGGACAGCATTGCCGGCCGGCTCGGACTTTCCGCAATCGAGGTACGCCGCACCAACCTGATCGCCGAGGAGGCGATGCCGTTCGATCGCGGTCTGGAAACGCTCGGCACCAGGGTGGTTTACGATTCCGGAAAATACCGCGACCTGCTCGAACGCGTGCTGACGCGCCTGGATTACGATCGGCTGCAGTCAACGCTCGCGGAGCGGCGCGGCCGCGGCGAGCCGGTCGGGATCGGCATCGCCTATTTCGTCGAGAAGAGCGGTCTTGGTCCGCAGGATCTGGTGCGGATGATGGTGGACGCGTCCGGCGGCATCGAGATCGTCACCGGAGTGGCTTCCGTCGGGCAGGGCGTCGAGACCGCGCTGGCGCAGATCTGCGCGGAGACGATGAGGGTGCCGATCGACAACATCCGCGTCATCCACGGTCAGACCGACCGGATCGAGATCGGCTTCGGCGCTTTTGCCTCTCGTGTCACGGTCATGGCGGGCTCGGCGGTGAAGATCGCCTCCGAAGCGTTGCGCGATCGTGCCATCGAGGTAGCGGCGAGGCTGCTGCAGACGACGCCCGATGCGCTACGCCTGGCGGACGGCGCGATCGAAGCCGTCGGCGGCGGCGCCTCGCTGTCGCTTGGCGAGGTTGCCGCGCACCTCGAGGACAGCGGTGGCCTTGCGAGCGAGGGCCGTTTCGTCGCCAGCCACATGACCTATCCTTATGGAATCCATGTGGCCCAGGTGCGAATTGATCCGGCCACCTGCGGTATCCGCATCGAGCGCTATCTTGTGGCCTATGATATCGGCCGCGCCATCAATCCGATGCTGATCGAGGGCCAGATTGCCGGCGGCGTGGCGCAAGGCGTCGGCGGCGCGTTGTTGGAAGAGTTCCTCTATGACGAGAACGGCCAGCCGCTGGCGGCAAGCTTCGCGGACTATCTGATGCCGACCTGTCATGAGGTCCCGGAGATCGAGCTTTTGCTGCGCGAGGATGCGCCAAGTC
>NZ_JBAURI010000723.1:0-1974 GCF_049581145.1 Bradyrhizobium sp. | reverse complement strand
GTGCGAGGGAGCGGCCGCCAACGCGCGCGACGTGGCCTACCGCGCCGGCGTCCGGCATATCGGTCCGCACGAGGCGGCCGCGCTGCAGGCGCAGACCCACCGCACGCTCTATCGTTTCGACGTCCGCGACAGCGACGATTATGCCGCCGGTCACCTTCCAGGGTTTCGCCACTATCCGGGCGGGCAGCTGGTCCAGGAGATCGACATGGCGGCGCCGGTGCGCGGGGCGCGCATCCTGTTGACCGACAATCTCGGCGTTCGCGCCGACATGACGGCGTCCTGGCTCGCGCAAATGGGATGGGAGAGCTACGTGCTGGATGGCGGCTATGACGGCGGGCTGGATTTTGGTCCGCCGATCGACTGGCCAAAGCCTGATCCGTCGCAGCGCTACCGGCGTCCCTATGAGGGTACTGACGTCGCGGCCGACGCGATGCAGGCCTATCTCGATTGGGAATATGGTCTGGTGGAGCAGCTCCGGCGCGATGCGAGCCATGGCTTCTTCGTGATTTGATCGGCAGCTGGTCTAGCGCGACACCTCGCTCGGCACATGGGATGCCTGAACGGAGGCAAGCGGAAACTCCAGCGTACAGGTCACGCCGCAGCGTTCCAGACGGCGGACGATACTGCCGCGCAGCTGGCCTTCGATCAGGCGGCGCAAAAGCCGCGAGCCAAAACTTTCCAGCGCGGCGGTGCGCACCTCGGGGCCGTCGGCCTCGCGCCAGTCCAGCACCAGATGATTGCCGTCGAGCCGCCAATGCACATCGAGTCGTCCCTTGGGCGTGGCGAGCGCGCCGTATTTGAGCGCGTTGGTGGCGAGCTCGTTGATGGCGAGCCCGAGCGCCACGGCCTGCGCGCTGTCGAGGACGATCGCCGGTCCGTCCACCACCAATCGATCCGGCGCGTCATGGCCATAAGGCTCCAGCTCGGCGCTCAGCAGTTCCGAGATCGTGATCGAGGCCTGACGCGCCATCTTCTGGTCGATCAATTCATGCGCGCGCGCCAGCGCCGCGATGCGGGCCGAGAACACCCGCGAATAGTCCGGCGGCAGGCTGAGCACGGCCAGCGATTGCGCGGCGAGATAGGCGTTCTTGACGCGGTGCCGCAGCTCGTCGCGGGCGAGCTCGGCCTGCGCCAGCGCGCGCGACAGGGCGGCTACCAGGCGCGCATTCTCCAGCGCGTTGGCAGTGGCGCGCGCCAGCGTCTCGACGGTGGCGATCTCGTAATCCGTCGGCTCATAGACCTGCGCCCAATAGGCGCCGAGCGCGCCGATCGGATGATCGTGTCCGATCGGCGCCATGATGAGGCTGCGCACGAAGGTCTGGCGATAGAGATGATGCGGAATGCGCTCGTCCGTGAAGACATCGGGGACGGTGACAGTCTGTTTGTGCAGCATCGCCCAGCCGCTGATGCATTCGGACAGCTGGAACTGGTGGCCCTTCCAGAGCGGGCCTATGGCATCTTCCTCGATGTAGTGGCAGGCATCATCCTCGCGGATGACCAGGGCAACGCCGTCCGAGCCGATCAGGCGTCGGGCGCTCGATCGGACGATCTCGACGACATCCTCGGTGCTGCCGGCGCGAGCCAGATTTTCGACGGCGATGAGCAGGTCAGCCGAAGGCGTGCGCGTCGCAGATGATCGCCCGGTCATGGAACAACCCTCGAACAGGAAGTGATTTGCGGTTTAAAAAACTTATCACGCGCGCCGCGGTTCCATTGTTCAGAACGACACACAGCAGGCGGAAAAAGGGATGCCTGCGCGTCGTGTCGAGATCCCTCCTGCCCAAAAAACGACCGGGAAGGCGATTGCGCGATACCGCGATGATTGCGCGTCGCGTCGAACCAACCGCTTGTTTTGGCATTGTACCCGTTATTGCCCGGAGATGCCCTTGTCCCTTTTCATGGCCCTCGTCGTCGAGGATGATTCGTTCCAGCGCGAAATCCTGGCCGACACCCTGAAAGGGGAAGGCTTGGAGG
>NZ_JBAURI010000722.1:0-1892 GCF_049581145.1 Bradyrhizobium sp. | reverse complement strand
GCGTTATCAGCATGCTAAATTCGCAGCGAGCAATGCAGCCCGATTAATGTCTTTTCGCGTACGCGGGGTTACGGAATAAGTCGGCTTATGGCCGACCAGGCGCCCGGCATCACCGCTAGCGCCATCTCTCGCGAATGCGCACTGCAATATCTATACGAGGGCCGGTCCGACTGTCGCCTGTACCCACAGCTTCGGCTGACCTCGGCCAGTTCCTCGTTTCAAACAGAGGCAGCAGGGTTCCAGGAATGAAGTGCGTCCGCGACGCATAGACGGCGGCGCTCTTCCTCCAACCGCTCAGTTTTGCCAGCGTCAAGATCTGATAGTATGCAGCCGCCGACGACGTTGAGGACGTATGCCTATCACCACCACCACCCCTCGGCCGAATGGATCGTCGACAAAATGAGTAAATCCTCGTCAATTGACGGCTCGCCAGCCTGGTCGTCGGAGCGGTGCTCGTCGTACTTGGATTATGATTGCGGGGCTCGCTGCTATGCAGATCGGGGCTGCCGAGAGACCCCGCACGGGCCGCTTGCGGCCTCCCGGCGTGATCGTTACGCCCCGAAAGCAGACGGCATCTCGCCAAAAACGGCGTCGCCCAGTTTGTAAATCCCTGCGCGACCCGATGCATCGGTTGAAGATCCATCTTCGAGCAATCACGATCTTTAGTGGGGCCGACAGAAACTCGGAAGTTAAGCCAACAGGGGAGCGCCGCGCTTCGTAGCGTCGTCCTGTGCCAAGGCGAACTTTGCTGCACCGCGGGCGGGCTATGCGGCGCGTCCAGGACCTACACTTCTGGTTGCCACTTCAGGAGCATTCGCTACACTGTCGGTTTCATCTGTGCCCGGAAAGCGCGGAAAGAACGCTGGGCCGCAATTTATTTTGGGGGCTCATGAAGACCGTCTTATTCCTTTGCGTGGCGACAGTGGTCACCTGGATAGTGCTCGAACTGGTTTACGCAAGGACGAAGGACGCAGATATCAGCGCGCGGTTCATCGAGAGAAGCGGGTACATTCCTTCGCGCATTCCAGCGGAGGCTATACTTGGCAAGTATACTTTCAAGACCTGGCTCGACGATCAAGCAAAGGCTGGAACCCGGGCGACTTACATGGTCCCCGTCGTTTTCCCCCTCGACTATGTTTTCCTGTTCGTATTGGGGCTTTTTCTCGGAACGCTGTCCGTTTTCGCCGCCGGCCAGCTCGTTTTCCTCCGAAGCATCCCAATCTGGCTCTGGTGGCTATTTCCAGCGCTGTACATCACCTCGGACTTCCTGGAGGATTCAATCCTAGTCGGACTCTTCTCCGCGAGGCTACCCTTCGGGGACTTCGTTTTTGGCGCCCTGCGCACCCTGACCAAGGCAAAGATCGCCACCGTTTCGATTGCCATCGGCCAAGCCGGCTTCCTGTCAGCGCTCTGGTGCCTCCTTCACCTTTATCCCGCAGAACGATAATTCCCTATTCACTGTTGATTTGAGCACGAGCATGAAGAACATCATCCTGCTTTCCGACGGCACCGGCAATTCGGCTGCAAAGGTCTGGCGCACGAACGTCTGGCGCCTGTTTCAATGCCTCGAGCTGAAAGGCTCGAACCAGGTCACCATCTACGACGACGGCGTCGGGACATCGTCCTTCCTTCCGCTCGCCATTCTCGGTGGCGCTTTCGGATGGGGCCTCAAGCGAAACGTCAGAGAGCTTTACAAATTCTTGTGCCGCAACTATCAACCCGGCGACCGAATTTACGGATTTGGCTTCAGCCGCGGCGCTTTCACCATCCGCGTCCTGATCGGGCTCGTGTTGAACCAGGGTTTGGTCAAATTCTCAGACGAACGCGAACTCGACCAAAAGGCGAAAGCCGCCTATCGCGCTTACCGGCACGCAAAGTATTCAGCCTGGAAT
>NZ_JBAURI010000721.1:0-12147 GCF_049581145.1 Bradyrhizobium sp. | reverse complement strand
TGCCAATGCTGCCAGACTGATATCGGTCCCGACACCGGTCGCCTCCGGCCGCTCGGACAACAGCGCCAACAGAATGGCTCCCGTGCCGGTGCCGATATCGAGAATTCGCACGGCGTGGTGCGAATGCCGCGCCCGCAGCTTCTCCAGCGCGAATTCGACCACCGTCTCGGTATCCGCCCGCGGCTCCAGCGTCGCCGGCGACAGCTGCAACGGGAGCCCCCAGAATTCCTTCTCGCCGACAATCCGCGCCACCGGCGCGCCACTGAGGCGGCGCAGCGCCAGCGTCTCGAGTTGCACGGATTGCGTCGCCGTCACGCGCCGCTCCGCGTGCGCGATCAAGCCGGTGAGATCGAGACCGAGTGCGAAGCCGACCAAGAGGCGCGCGTCCAGTTCGGCGGACTCCAGACCTGCGGCTCTGAACCGCGCCGTCAGGTTGCGCCGCGCGGCTTCGACGGTTTTTCCGGCGAAGACAACGGCGGCAGCATTGCAGCTCACGCTGCCGCGCCTTGCGCCGCGAGCTGGGCGGCCTGGTGCTCGGTGGTCAGCGCGTCAATCAGTTCGCCCAGCGCTTCGCCCACCATCACCTGCGGCAATTTGTAGAGAGTGAGGTTGATGCGGTGATCGGTGACGCGGCCTTGCGGGAAATTATAGGTGCGGATGCGTTCGCTTCTGTCGCCGGAGCCGACCTTCTCGCGCCGATCCGCCGAGCGGACCGCGTCGACGCGCTGGCGCTCGGCGTCATAGATGCGCGAGCGCAGGATGTTCATGGCATAGGCACGGTTCTTGTGCTGGGAGCGGCTGTCCTGCATCATCACCACGATGCCGGTCGGGATATGGGTGATGCGAATCGCCGATTCCGTCTTGTTGACGTGCTGGCCGCCGGCGCCCTGCGCCCGCATGGTTTCGATCCGCAGATCGTCGCTCCTGATCTCGACATCGACCTCCTCGACCTCGGGCAGCACGGCCACCGTGGCGGCCGACGTATGAATGCGCCCCTGCGTCTCGGTATCGGGCACGCGCTGCACCCGGTGCACACCCGATTCGAACTTCAGTTTTGCGAACGCGCCGCGGCCCTGTACTTCGGCTATGATTTCCTTGTAGCCGCCCATGGTGCCCTCGCTGGCCGAGATCACATCGACCTTCCAGCCCTGCAGGCTGGCGAAGCGCTCGTACATCCGGAACAAGTCGCCCGCGAACAGCGAGGCCTCGTCGCCCCCGGTGCCGGCGCGAATTTCCAGCACGACGTTGCGGTCGTCCATCGCGTCCTTGGGCAACAGCGCGACGCGGATCTTCTGTTCCAGTTCGGTTCGGCGCTGAGCGAGCGTCTCGCGTTCGGCTTCCGCCATGGCCCGCATCTCGGCATCCGTCGCGGGGTCCGACATCAACGCCTCGGCGTCGGCCAGCTCTTTCACGACGGCGCGATACGCCTTGACGGCCTCGATCAGCGGGTTGAGCTCGGCGAGCTCACGGGTGATCTGAACGTATTTGTCGGAATTGAGCTGCCCGAGCAGTTGCGCCTCCAGCGAGGCATGGTGGGCCAGCAGGACATCGAGCTTGGCTTCGGGGAGTGTGGACATCGGTATCAGTCTCGAACGGCGAAAAAACGGGCGGCAGCGCAGGCGGGCGGCAGCCTCGCTACAACGCCAATCCCTCGGCTTCCGCAAATTCCGTCAGCTTCTGCCGGATCGACACGCTGCCGGCCGGCGCGTCCAAAAGCGGCATGATCATCGCCTCGGCCTTGCCGGCATCGAGGTCGAGGATCATCGCCTTCACCGGACCATGGCCGGTCGCCGACAGCGACAGCGAACGGTAGCCGATCGCGATCAGGGCCAGCGCGCCAATCGGCTTCGAAGCCATTTCGCCGCAAAGCGAGGCGGACTTCTTCGCCGACTGCGCCTTGCGCGCGATGTCACGCAGCGCGCGCAGGATCGGCGCCGACATGGTGTCGAACCGTTCGGAAACCTTGGCATTGCCGCGATCGACCGCGAACAGGAACTGGAACAAATCGTTGGATCCGACCGAGACGAAATCGACCTTCTCCAGGAGCTCGTCGAGCTGATAGAGCAGCGCCGGCACTTCCACCATGGTGCCAACGTCGATGCGCTCCGGCAAGGCATGGCCATGCTGGCGCAGGTAGGTCAGTTCGCGCTCGACGATCGCCTTTGCGGCATCGAACTCCGCGACCTCCGAAATCATCGGAAACATGATGCGCAGCGCGCGACCGCCGCCGGCACGCAACAAGGCGCGAATCTGGCCGCGCAGCAGGCCGGGCCGGTCGAGCCCAAGCCGGATCGCGCGCCAGCCGAGCGCGGGGTTTTCCTCGATCACGGTTTCCATATAGGGCAGCGCCTTGTCGCCGCCGATATCGAGGGTCCGGAAGGTGACGGGCTTGTGGCCGGCGGCGTCCAGCACCGTACGATAGAGCGCAAGCTGGTCGGACGAGCGCGGCAGGCTCTGGCCGACCATGAACTGCAGCTCGGTGCGAAACAGCCCGATGCCGGCACTGCCGGTGTCGTCGATATGCGGCAGGTCGATGGCCAATCCCGCATTGATCATGAGTTCAATCGGCTGACCATCCTTGGTGACACAGGGTTTGTCACGCAAGGCCAGGTATTGGGCCTGACGGCGGGCGCGGAATCGCACCCGCTCCGCGTAGGCAGATTCGATTTCGGCGGACGGGCGGACATAGATCTCGCCCGAGGTGCCGTCGACGATGATGGCATCGCCGGGGTCGGCGATGCCGGGCGCGTTCGGCACCTCGCCGACCGCGGGGATGCCGAGCGCCCGCGCCACGATCGAGACGTGGGAATTGGCGGTACCTTCCTCCAGCACCAGTCCGCGCAGCCGCTTGCGGTCGTAATCCAATAGTGCCGCCGGCCCCATCGCGCGCGCGATCAGGATGGCATTGTCGGGCAATTGCTCCCGCGACGGCGCGTGATCCTGCCCGACCAATTGCCGCATCAGTCGAAAACCCAGATCTTCCAGGTCGTGCAGGCGGTCGCGCAGATAAGGGTCGGTCGAGCGCAGCATGCGCGCGCGGGTGTCGGATTGCACGCGCTCGACGGCGGCTTCCGCAGTCAGGCCGGTGGCGACGGCCTCGTGCAGCTTGTGCGACCAGCCCTGGTCGTTGGCGAACATCCGGTAGGCTTCCAGCACGTCGCGATGCTCACCGCCTTCAGCGACGTCGCCACGCTCCAGCATGCGGTCGAGGTCGGCGCGCAGCTTGGTCAGCGCGGCATCCAGCCGCTTGATCTCCCGCGGCAGGTCTTCGGCGATATGATTGGTGATGACGACACGCGGCTCATGCAGTACGACATGGCCGAGTGCGATGCCGTCGGACAGGATCGCGCCGGTCTTGTGCAGCGAGTGTCGCGCGGCCGGTTCGGCGCCGGGCTGGGCCAGCGAAGCCAGTTCGCCGGAGGCGATCATCTCCGCCAGCACCATGGCGGTGGTCTGCAGCGCCTCGACTTCCTCCTCGACATAGGTGCGCTTGGCGCGGTTCTGCACCACCAGCACGCCCAGCGTATTGCCGGCGCGCAGGATCGGCACCCCGAGGAAGGAGTGGTAGATCTCCTCCCCGGTCTCCGGCCGGTAGGAGAACGCCGGATGGCTCTGCGCGTCGCTCAAATTGAGCGGCGCCGCCTCGCTCGCGACCAGGCCGACCAGGCCCTCATGCGCGCTCAGGACGGTCCGGTGCACGGCGTCGCGGTTGAGGCCTTCGGTGGCGTAAAGCTCGAGAGTATTGTCGATCCGCAGCACGTAGACCGAGCAGACCTCGGCCACCATGTTGGCCGCGATCAGGACCACGATCTTGTCCAGTCGCTCCTGGGCGCTGACCTGCTCCGCCATTGTTTCGCGAAGCCGCCTCAACAGGACGCGGGGGCCGCCCGACGTGCTTCGCATTGCCTGTGATCCCCCTCCCTAAAGCCAGTCCGGCGCGTCGCCGGGACTTGGCGCTAACCTCAAGAAAAGCAACAATTTTATTCAACTGGCGCCGGCCGGCCATAAGCCATGGGCCGAATCAGGATAGCCGAACTGTGGCGCGGTTTCACGGCAGCTTGCCCATCTGGCCGTATAGCGAATTGGGGCTTGTTTTGCCAAGCAAAACGCCTGCCAGCAGCGAAAGTGCCGTGCGCAGGATGCTGCGCCAGCTCAGAGAACGTCGTTCTAGACCTGGTCGAGCCCGTAGAGCGTGTGCAGCGTGCGCACGGCCAGTTCGGTGTAAACCGCGTCGATCAGCACCGAAAACTTGATTTCCGAGGTGGTGATGGCGCGGATATTGATGTTGCGCGCGGCAAGCGCGGAAAACGCCTGAGCTGCGACGCCGGCATGGCTGCGCATGCCGCTGCCGATCACCGAAACCTTGGCAACGTCGGTCGCGGTATCGATCCGCGCATAGCCGATCTTGCCCTTGGCGGAGGTAATGGTGTCGCGGGCGCGATTGTAGTCGGAGGCCGGCACGGTGAAGGTGAGATCGGTGGTCTTGCCGTCCTCGGAGACATTCTGCACGATCATGTCCACGTTGATATTGGCGTCGGCGAGCGGACCAAAGATCGAGGCCGCGACCCCCGGCTTGTCCTCGATCTGGCGCACGGAAATCTGCGCCTCGTCCTTGGAAAAGGCGATGCCGGTGACGACGTGGTTTTCCATGATTTCCTCCTCGCCGCAGATCAGCGTGCCCGGCGGCTGCTTGGCATGCGGGTCGATATCCTCGGGCTTGTCGAAGCTGGAGCGCACGAAGATCGGCATGTTGTGCACCATGCCGAGCTCCACCGAACGCACCTGCAGCACCTTGGCGCCCTGCGACGCCAGTTCCAGCATGTCCTCGAAGGACAGCTTGTCGAGCCGCCGCGCCCTTGGAACCACCCGCGGGTCCGTCGTATAGACGCCATCGACGTCGGTGTAGATGTCGCAGCGGTCGGCATGGATCGCGGCAGCGATCGCGACCGCCGAGGTGTCCGAGCCACCGCGCCCCAGCGTGGTGATGCGGCCGGTCTCCGGATTGATGCCCTGGAAACCGGCGACGACGGCAACCTCCTTGCGGTCCTTGAAACGGTGGAGCAGTTCGGCGCCATCGATCTCCAGGATCCGCGCCGAAGCATGCGCATCGCTGGTCTTGATCGGGATCTGCCAGCCCTGCCAGGAGCGCGCCTGAACGCCGATGGCCTGCAGCGCGATCGCGAGCAATCCGGAGGTGACCTGCTCGCCGGACGCCACCACGGCGTCATATTCCCGCGCATCGTGCATCGGGGAAGCGTCGCGGCACCATTCCACCAATTCATTGGTCTTGCCGGCCATCGCGGAGACGACCACGGCAACATCATGGCCGGCATCGACCTCGCGCTTCACGTGGCGCGCGACATTGCGGATGCGGTCGATATTGGCGACCGAGGTGCCGCCGAATTTCATCACGAGGCGACCCATGACGACGCGTATGTTCCCTGAAAGAGGATAAGTTAGGCGGCCTGCGCGAAACCGGGAGCGCGCCGGCCGAAACGCGCGTATACATAGCGGCGCGGCCGGGGGCAAGCGGGTTCCCGCTGCCGCGGTGCACAGGTAGGTCAGGCAGGTACAGCCAGCTGTTCAGGCTGGTACAAGGCGAGGCGAGTAAATGGGGCGTTATATCGATGATATCCTGCAACCCGGGGAGAAGGTACTGTATTCGACCAACGCGCACTGGGTATTCTATCTGCCTGCGATCGCGGCCTGGATCGTGGCACTGGTCCTCGTCATCCTGTCGCGCATCGCCACGGTTGAGGGCGTGATCCTGCTGTGCCTGGCGTCGGCCGCCGTCGTGGCGCTGGCGGCGCTGTACTGGACGGTAAGAGCCTGGTTCCACCGCTTGACCACGGAGACCGACGTCACCAACATGCGCGTCGTGCACAAGACGGGGTTCATCAAGCGCCGGACCTTTGAAATCGCACTCGACAAGGTCGAGAGCGTCGATGTCAACCAGAGCATCATGGGGCGGATTCTCGACTATGGCGACGTGACCATCCTGGGCGTCGGCGAAGGCAAGGAAACCATCAGCACCATCGCCTCGCCGCTCCGGTTCCGCAGCTTCATTACGGCGCGATAGTCATGACGCAGGATTTTTCCGCAGATATGCCCAATGCCCAAGGCTCGACTGCCCAAGGCGCACCCCTTCAAGGCTCAGCCCTTCAAGGTTCGACCGTCGACCCTGCCGAGATCGCCAAATTCTCGCGGCTGTCGCAGGAGTGGTGGGACCCAAAGGGCAAGATGGCCCCGCTGCACAAGATCAATCCGCTGCGGCTGACCTATATCCGCGACGCCGCCTGTCGCAAGTTCGAACGCAACGTCAAGAGCCTGAATTGCCTGTCGGGCTTGCGCATCCTCGATATCGGCTGCGGCGCCGGATTGCTGTGCGAGCCATTCACGCGCCTCGGCGCGCAGGTGATCGGCATCGATCCTTCCGCCAGCAATATCGCCGCCGCCAAGCTGCATGCCGACCGCGGCCATCTGTCGATCGATTATCGCTGCATCACCGTCGAGGAGATGGACGTGCGCGAGCGATTCGACGTCGTGCTGGCGATGGAGGTGGTCGAACACGTCGCCGATATCGGCCTGTTCCTCAACCGCTGCGCGGCGATGCTCAAGCCCGGCGGAATGATGGTGGTCTCGACCCTCAATCGCAACTGGAAGAGCTTTGCGCTCGCCATCGTCGGGGCCGAATATGTGCTGCGCTGGCTGCCGCGCGGCACCCACCAATGGGACAAGTTCGTCACGCCCGACGAGCTCGCAAAATATCTGCTCGACAACCGGCTGACCATTACCGACCAGACCGGTGTGGTCTACAGCCCATTCGCCGACCGCTGGAACCTCGCCTCCGACATGGGCGTGAACTACATGGTGGTCGCCGAGCCGATGGCGTGACGCCTGCCTTGCCGGCTACGACGGTCGCTATGGCTGTGCGCCGCATTTATGGCGCGCGTCGCTCCGGTTGACTGCGTCGGTCCGGCCCGGCACGTTGGCAGACTTTCCGCCGGCCCGCGATCCCTCCATGTTCTCCACCGCCACGCTCTGGATTCCCTTCACCATCGTGGCCTCGCTGGGCCAGGTCGCGCGCAATGCCATGCAGCGGTCATTGACCGGACCGCTCGGCACCTGGGGCGCGACCAATATCCGCTTCCTGTTCGGCTTTCCGTTTTCGCTGGTCTTCTTCGCCGTCGTGCTGACGATTTCCGGCGATCATCTGCCACGGCCAGCCGCGTCGTTCTGGCCGTGGCTGGCGTTGGGAGCGCTGACCCAGATCATCGGCACCGGCATGATGCTGGTCGCCATGAACGATCGTTCCTTCGTGGTGACGACGGCCTATCTGAAGACCGAGGCGATCCAGACCGCGATCTTCGGCTTCGTTTTCCTGGGCGATCAGTTGACCCTCATGAAAGTGGTCGCGATCCTGATCGCCTCGACCGGCGTCATCGTCACCGCGCTCCGATTCGGCGGCGAACGCAGCTTCGCCGAACTCAGGCCGACCGTCATCGGTCTGGTCGCCGCCGCCGCGTTCGCGCTGTCGGCGGTCGGCTATCGCGGCGCCATCATCACGGTTCAGGGCGTCTCCTTCGTCACCGCGGCGACCTATACGCTGGTCTGGGGACTGTTCGTGCAGACCGTGGCGCTGACCATCTACCTGTTGTGGCGCGCCCCGAAGATACTCAGCGCGATCGTCGGGATGTGGCGGCCCTCGATGCTCGCGGGTTTCATGGGCGCGTTCGCCTCGCAGTTCTGGTTTCTGGCGTTCGCGCTGACCCCTGCAGCCAATGTGCGCACCTTGGCGCTGGTGGAAGTGCTGTTTGCGCAGGCGGTGGCGTATTACTCGTTCAAGCAGCCGATCTCGGCGCGCGAACTTGGCGGCATCGTGCTCATCGTGATCGGGGTCGCACTATTGGTCGCACCCGGGAGCGCTTTGCGATTACGTTGAATCGGAAAGTGCTCCAGCTACTTGTCCCTTATTGGTCGCATTTTCTTCCGGAAAGCCAGCGCCCACCTTTCCGGAAGATGCGCTGATCGAACGCTGCGCGTCAGTTGCGGTCTTCCGGCAGCACCGGCAGCGGCGAAACCTCGACGCCCTCATCGATCAGCGCCCGCGCTTCCTCAGGCGAGGCCTCGCCATAGATCGGACGGTGCTCGGTCTCGCCATAGTGCATCTTGCGCGCTTCGTTGGGGAAACGCTCGCCGACATTGTCGGCATTGTTGACGATATGGTCGCGCAATTCCTTCAGCTTGGCGCGCAACTCGCGCTCCTGCGCCAACATCAGGGGCGCGGGCGCCGCGCTTGGCACCTCCGCAGGCACTGTCGGCGGCGACGGCTCGGCACGATCGCGGCCCTTCTTGCCGACGATCCGAGGCGCCATGATCGCCTTCTCGATGCTGACCGAATTACAGACCGGGCAGCTCACGAGCCTGCGCTTCACCTGCGCATCGTAAGCGGCCGAGTCCTGGAACCAGCTTTCGAAGGCGTGGTCGCGCTCGCAACGGAGCGAGTATCGGATCATGCCGATCCCCGGACCAGATGCAGGTGTTCGGGACCTGCCTTGGGATCGGCGATACCGAAGCGCCGGCCGTGCTGCAGCGAGGGCACGGTTTTTCGCGCGGCTTCGACCTTCGAAGGATCGATCTTGGCGAGGAAAACACCAGGCTCGATGCCGCCCTCGGCGAGAACCTCGCCCCAGGGGCTGACGATCAGCGAATGACCATAGGTCTCGCGCTTGTTCTCATGCAGCCCGGCCTGCGCCGCGGCAAACACGAAACAACCGGTTTCGATCGCGCGCGCCCGCAGCAACGTATGCCAGTGCGCCTCGCCGGTCTTGCGGGTAAAGGCCGACGGCACAGTCAGGAAGGCGGCGCCGCTTTCGGCCAGCGCGCGATAGAGCGCGGGAAACCGCACATCGTAGCAGATGGTGAGCCCGATCCGGCCCCATGGCAGGTCGGAAATGACCGCGGTCTCGCCCGGTTGATAATTGGCGGACTCGCGATAGCTCTCGCCGTCAGGCAGATCGATGTCGAACATATGGATCTTGTCGTAGCTTGCGAGCACCACGCCATCCGGCCCGATCAGGAACGAGCGGTTGACGGCCTTCTCCGGCGAGAAGCGCAGCGCCAGCGAACCGATATGAAGATGAATCTTCAGTTCCTTGGCGAGCGCCCGATAAGCCTTGAGCGACAGGTCGTCGTCCTCAGTGGCGAGATGCTCGAACAGCGCCTTGCGGTTAAGCTGCATCATGTTGCTCACCTCGGGCGTGAGCACATAGTCCGCGCCTTCGGCGGCGGCCTGCCGAACCAGCTTGGTGCCCTGTTCGAGGCTCGGCTCGGGCAACAAACCGGTCCGCATCTGCACCATGGCCGCGGTGAAAGTGAGGTCAGCGCTCATGAGGATTCCTTCTCGCCTGCGAGCATCGCATCAAGCTTGCCGCCGCGGTCGAGCGCATAGAGCTCGTCGCAGCCGCCGACATGCGTGTCGCCGATGAAGATCTGTGGAAACGTCGCGCCGACACCGGCGCGATCGTACATCTTTTCACGAACGCCCGGATCCTTGCCAGCATCATACTCGGTGAACTGAGCCTTCTTGCGACTCAAGAGCGACTTGGCGGCGCTACAATAGCCGCAACCCGGACGGGTGTAGATTTCAATGGCAGCGGTCATCTCGCGCTCGGTCTTTTGGGAATAACCGTCATTATATGGGAGCTTTGGGGGTATCGACAACCCGGGCAAAGACCAGCACGTCGACGTGGGCCACCTTGGCGCGCAACAGCGCCCGCGCGCAGGCATCGACCGTCGCACCAGAGGTCAGGACATCGTCGATCAGGATGGCGCGGCGGCCCCGCAGCTCCGGTAACCGGTCCGCGGATACCTTGAATGCACCCTGCACATTGCTGGCGCGCTCGGAGCGCGACAGTCCGACCTGCTGCTCGGTCGCCCGCACCCGCTGCAACAGATCGCCGCGCAGCTTGACGCCGCTTTGGCGTTCGATCGCGCGCGCCAGCGCGCCGGACTGGTTGTAGCGCCGGCTGAAGCCGCGCTTCCAGTGCAGCGGCACGGGAATCAACACATCGGCATCTGCGAGCAGTTCGCTTCCGGCCCGGGCCATCCAGCGGCCCATGATCGGCGCAAGATCGGTGCGGTCCTGGTATTTGAGCGCATGCACCAGGGTGCCGGCGACATCGTCGTAGCGCACCGCCGCGCGGGCCCGCTGATAAGCCGGCGGATTGGCGATCGCCTCCATCGAGAGCAATTCCGGACCCGGATCGTAGACGAAGGGAATGCCCAATCTCGGACAATAAGGCGGGGCGATGAACGACAATTTGGCCCAGCACGCGGCGCAAACGCCCTCGCCATGGACCGGCTCACGGCACCCAACGCACAACGTCGGCAACGCGACATCGAGCGCGAGCCGGGCCGCATGCGTCCACACCTCGCGGCAAGCGCTCAGCGCGCCGCGCAGATGGCTTGAAATCGATCGGGACGGGGCAATTTCAGCATCCATGGATCGAGGCTAGCGCGCCGGCTGCCCGATTGCCAGAGACCCACCGTCGACGTATCAACCGCAATGGCCATAAACCAGCCGACTGCGCCCCTCTTGTTCGACCGCGCGCTGCTCACGCGCCGCCAGGATCGCGCGCGAAAGCGCGAACCCGCCACCTTCCTGCTCGACCGCGTCCTCGGGGATATCGACGAGCGCATCAGTGCGGTGAAGCGCGATTTCCCCGTAGCCGCGGATATCTGGACGCCGGGCGAGGGATTTTCGTCCCGCGGCCGCTTCACATCGCTGATCCGCATCACGGCGCCGGAATCGCAAGAGACGCTCGACCTGCAGCCCGAATCCCTCGACCTCGCCGTCTCCGCACTGGCCTTTCAGTTCGTCAACGACCTGCCCGGCGTGCTGGCACAGATCCGGCGCGCGCTGAAGCCGGACGGCCTGTTGCTGGCGGCAATGATCGGCGGCGACACGCTGACCGAGCTCAGGCAATCCTTTGCCGCGGCGGAGGCCGAACTGGAAGGCGGGGTTTCGCCGCATGTCGCGCCGTTCGCCGATCTGCGCGATGTCGGCGGCCTGTTGCAGCGGGCCGGGCTGGCGCTGCCGGTCGCCGACATCGACCGTGTGATGGTTCGCTACGACAACGCATTCGCCTTGATGGGCGATTTGCGGCGCATGGGCGCAACCAATAGTCTGATCGAGCGGCGGCGGACACCGACCCGCCGGGCCACCATGCTGCGCATGGCTGAGATCTACGCCCGGCGCTTCGCCGACCCGGACGGCCGCATCCGCGCCACCTTCGATGTGATCTGGCTTTCCGGCTGGGCGCCGCATGCGAGCCAACCGAAACCGCTGCGACCGGGCTCGGCGCAGGCAAGCCTGGAGCAAGCGGTGAAGAAAGCACCGAGGATCTGAGCCACTTGCTTAGCATGGCCGGGCATGGGCGTCCGCGGGACGGGTTGGCTTCGGCTCGCCTCAGCCCGGCCGCCACCTCTTCATCGAAAGACCGAGAAGGACGTGATGTCCGCCCAGGCTGCATCATGGAGGGCTCTGCACGAATCAAGCGCTCACATCAGCAGATCGATCAGGTGCGGAATCAGCGGGATGTCGGCCGGCGGCATCGGATAGTCCCGCAATTTATTGGCGCGCACCCAGGCGAGGCTTTGGCCCTCGCGCGCAATCACGTTGCCATCCCAGCGCCGGCAGACATAGAGCGGCATCAAGAGGTGAAAATCAGCGTAGGCGTGGCTTGCGAAAGTGAGCGGCGCCAGACACGGCTCGCTGACGGTGATGCCGATTTCCTCATGCAGTTCGCGGATCAGGGTCGCCTCCGGGCGCTCGCCCGGCTCGACCTTGCCGCCAGGGAATTCCCACAGGCCTGCGAGCGGCTTGCCCGCCGGACGTTGCGCGATCAGCACGCGATTGTCGGGATCGACCAGCGCGCAGGCGACCACCAGGGTAAGCTTCAGTTCAGGCATGCGGTTTTTGCAGATGTCCGGGATGAGGCGGCCGTTTTTCCGTTAGCTTCGACAAGGCTTTCTTAATCGCTTTCGCTCCGTGCTTCCACGGCCGCATGCCAAATTAGGGCCTGTCTTCAGTTAGGGGATTCCCAAATCAGTTTTTGAATGATTCATAGGCGGTCGGCCTGAGGG
>NZ_JBAURI010000720.1:0-7552 GCF_049581145.1 Bradyrhizobium sp. | reverse complement strand
GGATTCCCGTGATCGACCCGACCCAGGCGGCCGTGACCATGGCGCTGGGCACGGTGCAGTTCGCGTCGACCTGATCGTCCGTCGCTCGGTTCACGCTGCCCGATTGCGTCGACGCGACCCGGCCCATCAGCCTTCCGGCGGCGGCACCGCGCCGGTGCGGCTGGTGATCAGGCCGTAATGCTCGGTGCGGCGGTGGCGGGCGAAGTCGAAGATCGTGGTCTTGCCGAACACGGTTGCGTCGAGATCACAGGTGTGCAGCAGCAGCTCGTCGTCCTCGGTCCTGGCCTCGGCCATGATCTCGCCGTTCGGATCGACGATCAGGCTGCCCCCGATCAGCGGAAAGCCATCCTCGACGCCGGCCTTGGCGACGGCAACCACCCATGTGGCGTTCTGATAGGCGCCGGCCTGCACCGACAGGCGATTGTGGAACAGCCGCTTCTCCGGGCCCTCCTCGCTCCTCTGCGAATTGACCGAGGGCGTGTTGTAGCCGATCAGCACCATCTCGACGCCTTGCAGGCCCATGACCCGATAGGTCTCCGGCCAGCGCCGGTCGTTGCACACGGCCATGCCAAAAATGCCGCCAAGGGCGCGCCACACCTTGAAGCCGAGATCGCCGGGCTCGAAATAGCGCTTCTCCAGATGCTGGAAAGCGCGTTCCGGATCGAACTCCGAATGGCCGGGCAGATGCACCTTGCGATATTTTCCGACGATCCGAGCGGATTTGTCGGTGAGGATGCAGGTGTTGAAATGATGCCCGTCCGGCGTCAGTTCGGCATAGCCAAAACTCATCGCCATCTGATGTCGCGCCGCGCGCTCGAACAGCGGCTGCGTCGCCGCATTCGGCATCTGGCGCTCAAACCAGCTGTCGACCTCGGCCTGATCCTCGATGTACCAGCGCGGGAAGAATGTCGTCAGTGCCAGCTCCGGATAGACGATCAGATCGGCGCCGCCGGCCTTGGCCTCATCCATCAGCGCGATCATGCGCCCGACCACGGCTTCGCGACTGTCAGCCCTCTGGATCGGGCCAAGCTGGGCTGCGGCGAGATTGATAACGCGCATGGACAACGTCCTTGGAAGAGGGGTCGTGTAAAGGGGG
This sequence comes from Bradyrhizobium sp., assembly GCF_049581145.1. Lineage (GTDB taxonomy): Bacteria > Pseudomonadota > Alphaproteobacteria > Rhizobiales > Xanthobacteraceae > Bradyrhizobium. The sequence continues at coordinate 6,456 of NZ_JBAURI010000720.1, read as the reverse complement.
GTCGAGGATCTGCCGTCCGTCGAAGGACGTTCTCGGCCGGAGCCAGCAGTTAGGATTCCGCGGCACGGGAAGTCAATTCCGAACCGGCGCCGGCATCATCACGGCTGATCTGCGTCGTCGCCATGCCGATCCGGGATTGCTCGTGCGAGGCACTCAATCGAAGGCAGGGCGGGCGGGCGGCTACAGCCAGTCGGGGCGCGCAATCGCATAGATCGGGCTCGACCACGCTTGATGCCCGTCCTCGGTGACGACGCTGACATAGAGCGGATTGTCGTGATCGGAACGCAGCGAAATGACCTGCTCGATCGTGACGCTCAGGCATGGATTGACGTCCGGCAGGCGATAGACCGTCAATTTGCGATCAAGTCCGCCATAGCTGAAGCTCAACGGTTGGTATCCGATCTCCGTGACCGGGATATCGAGCTTGCCCAGCGGCGTCTCGAGCGCCAGGCGACCGGCGCTCGCGTCGCGCAACGTCGCGTCGAAACCTGAGAAATTCCCCGTCGTGATCGAACGCCATGACAGGGCATGCTCGCTATCCCGCTGCAGCGGTCGATCCGGATTAAAAAAATTGACGGCGGCCACATGCTCGAAGGCATTGCCGTCGAGCGCGGCGCCGCCGTCCCATGCCGTCATCCGGAACCTGCCGCGATATTCGGCCCCACTCCAGATCACGCGGATGCGACGTCCCAACTGATCGACATGATAGGGCCGGTGCACGGCCACGATTTCGCGGCCATTGCGAATCTCGATCCGTTCGATCGGCGCCGCCGCGGATACGGCGATGGCGAGCGTTGCGGTATCGGCCGCCGCATAGACGATCGAACCCATCGCCGCGCGGACAACCGCCTGATGCGCCGACGGACCGAGCGCGGGATCGGCCGCGAATAGCTGGGCCTCGCCAGCGAATGAGACGGCCACGTCGAGCAGCACGCGCGCGCCCGTCGTGGCATAGTGACGGCGGGCACGCAGCGCCTCGAACACCGCGCGGCGCGACAACTCCGGCAATTGCAGACAGGTCAGTCCGCCATAGGCTCCGAACAGCGATGCGCCGGGCCCCTCGGCGCCCGGACGTCCCTTGTGCCCATCGCTGTTGGCGACGATGCCGACGCGGTAGCCGAGGTCGAAGGCGTCGTTCACGATCCATTCGAAGGTGCCCCAGCTCGAATGCACCTCGACCGCGGTCTCGATCGCGATGTCGTGAGCCACGGCGATATCGGCATAACGTCCGCCGACATGGGCAAAGGTGATAGCGTCTTCGCCGTCGCGCTTCAGCGCCGCGAACAGCGCGTTGGCGGTGTGGCAATCGGTGGCAAGGTCGGCGTGGTCCGCCACCAGCGCGTGCGACGACCGCCGGATGGGCCGGCCGCTCGCGGCGAAGAATACGTTGCGATCGCCCCCGAGCGCGGTATTGCCGGACCATTCGTAGCCTGGGGTGGTCACGAATCGGCCGGGCTCGTCAAAGCGCTGGTACAGCCGATCAAGCTCGCTCCAGAATTCTGGAGTGATCTGGAAATCATTGCCCTGATGCCCGACGATGTCGATGAAGGCCGTGTCGCGCGCAAAGGCGAAATAGTCTTCCGCGGCGTTGGTCCCGATCGTCTCGCCGCTCTGGGCATGGAAATCGGCCCAGTACAGCCGGCTCCGCGGGATCTCAGGGACGACCCGCATCACGTTGCTGACGGCGAGCCGCCCGCTGCCCCGCGCGCGAAGCTCGATCAGCAGATCGCCGTCCAGCGTCGGTCGCAGGCCTTCGATGACGGCCGTGGCCTGTCCCTCCGCGAGCGACAGCGCGGCCGGCAATCCCTCGACCGGAGCGCTCGCGCTCAAAATCAGTTCAACGGCTCCCTTGCCGGACGGGTTGCCCCACTGATCCTCGCTCCGCATCCGCAAGCTGAACGTCTCCGGCCGGCCGACGATGCTCGGCAGCACGGCGATCCAGCCACAGCGCGGACCCGCCTCGATCGCGATCAGCGGCTGCTGAGCGACCGGGACAAAATGGTAGCAGGCGATCGGATCGGCCAGCACATGGAACTCGAAAAACGGCTCGGCAAAAGTCTGGGTCCGCATACCCGGCGAGCCGCGCCTGCGATCGCCAAAACGCACCGTGATGGTGTCGCCCTCGCGCATGAATCCGCGCACCACCTTGATGTATAGCGTGCGATCCCACGGACGGGTGTTCTGCTTGTAGTCGAAGCGCGGCTCCAGCACCGCGCTGTTCGACGCCTCCACCGTCACGAAGCCGGGGCCTGTAGGATCGTCGAGCTGCGGCCTGGTCTGGTCGGAGGCGAAGCGGAAGCAGATTTTGATGCTGCCGGAATCGTCGATGCCGAACCTGCCGGCGGTGTAGATCAGGGTGAAGGATTGCCATGAGCCGGCCTCGACCGCACCATCGGGTGCAACCGTCGCGGTGCCGGCGAGTTCGGGCGGCACCGGATAGGGTTGCGGCTGCCAGTTTGCCAGCGGACGGTGCGGCCCCGCCGATGGCGGTGCGCGGTTGTGAGAAATCTTGTCCATGAGGTTACCGTTGCATGCCCCAACGGCGAACCGTGCGGCGTTCGATGAAGCGGAAGATCACGCTCTCGACCAGAAGGCCGATCATGATCACGACGAACAGGCCGGCGAACACCGAGGGTGTCTCCAGCTCATTGCGGTTCTCGTAGATGAACCAGCCGAGGCCGCCGGAGCGCGAGGTGGCGCCGAACACGAGCTCGGCCGCGATCAGCGTGCGCCAGGCAAATGCCCAACCGATCTTGAGCCCGCTGATGATCGACGGCAGCGCCGCGGGGATCAGAATCAGCATCACGTAGCGTACGCCGCGCAAGCCGTAATTCTGCCCGCTCATGCGCAGCGTCTCGTTGACCGAGGTGAACCCGCTCAGCGCGTTGAGCGCGACCGCCCACAACACCGAATGCACGATCACAAACACCAGGCTGCCCTGCCCCAGTCCGAACCACAGCATGGCCAGCGGCAACAGGGCAATGGCCGGGAGCGGATTGAACATCGCGGTGAGCGATGTCAGCAGATCCTGCCCGATCGCCGTCGATACCGCGAAGGTGACGAGGATGGCCGCCAACGTAATCCCGATCCCGTAGCCGATCAGCAGCACCCGCAGCGATGACGCCAACCGCTCGAGGAGCGGCCCGTGCGCCACGGCATTCCACAGTGCCACCAGCGTCTCGGAAAACCGCGGAAACAGCAACGAATTGTTGACGTGGAGCGCATAGAGCTCCCAGATCACGGCAAGGCAAACCAGCAGCAGAACCCGCCGCGCGGCCGCGTTGGTGAGCAGCCTTTCGAGCAGCGACAACCTGCGTTCGACGTCGAGATTGGCAGGCACGTCGGCGACGGCATTGTCAATCTCGGGACGGACGGTCAGTACGGTCAGCATCTGGCTCATGATCGCTGCTCCGCCAAGGGCTTTTGAAACAGCATGTCGTGGATGCGACGCTGCAGGGCGGCAAAGCCCGGCGCCTCGATGTCGGCGAGCGTGAATTGATGGGCGTTGAATTCGGCCCTGACCCGTCCCGGATGCGGGCTGAGCACCAGAACGCGTGAGCCCACCAGGATCGCTTCCTCGATCGAATGGGTGACGAACAGCATGGTGAACGCGGTCTGCTGCCACAGGCTGAGCAGTTCTTCCTGCATCCTGCGCCGCGTCAGCGCATCCAGCGCGGCGAACGGCTCGTCCATCAACAGAATGGCAGGCTCCATCGCCAGCGCGCGAGCGATCGCGACCCGCATCTTCATGCCGCCGGACAAGGTGTGGGGAAACGCATCGACGAACCGGCCGAGGCCGACCTTCTCGATGACCTCGTCGGCACGCTGCTCGATCTCGCGGGCCGGGAAACGCCGGGTCACGCGCATCGGGAAGGTCACGTTGTCCCGCACGCTCTTCCACGGCAGCAATTGTTCGAATTCCTGGAACACCATCAACCGATCGGGCCCCGGCGCCGTGATCAGCCGCCCATCCAGCTTCATTGCGCCCGACACCGGCGCCAGGAAGCCGCCGACTGCCTTGAGGATCGAGGACTTGCCGCAGCCGGATGGGCCGAGCAGCACGAAACGGTCACCGGCGTAGACGTCGAAATTGACGTTCCATGTCGCGGTGACCAGGTGCTCCCACGTCTTGTACTGAAGCACGAGGTCACGAACCTCGAGCAAGGCATGCCCCGACACGCGCGGCTCCATCGCGATCCCGTCAGCTGCCCTGACCAGCATGGAGCGCTCCCACGAAGAAGTCCTTCCAGGACGTCGGCTCCTGCTTGAGTAGACCGACGCGCTTCATCAGTTGCGCAAGCTGCAGGGTTGCCGACGGCTCGATGCTGAAGGTGAAATCGGGCCGGGCGAGAATGGCCTCCAGCACGCCACGGTCGGTCTTCTCGTGCGTCACGGCGAGATATTTGTCGATAGTGCCGCTCCGATCGGCGGCGATCGAGGCAAACGCTTCACGCAGCGCGGCGTAGAATGCCGCCATCACCTTCGGATTGTTCTGCACGAAGGCATCCTTGGCGTAGACCACACTGAAGGTCGATGGCCCGCCGAACGCCGCGAATGAATCGGTGATCTTGCCGATGCCGGGATGCTCAAGCAGGATTTCCTGATAGGGCGAGCTCGACACATAGCCGGAGATCGGGCTGTTCGGCGACATCAAGGCCGCAACCGCATCGGGGTGCTGCATCGCGACCGTCAGGCTGTCGAGGTGACTGGCTTGCCCCGGGCCGAATGTCCGCTCGGCCGCCGCCATCAACGCCAGCGCCTGGAACGATGTGCGGATCGACGGCACGGCGATCCGATCGTCCGCGGTGAAATCGGCGAGCGACTTGACGTTGGGCTTGTTGGTGAGAATATCCATCGGCGAGGAATTGAGCGCGGCGACGCCCTTGACCTTGAAAGACGTGGTGGTGCGGTCCCACAACACCAGCATCGGCGCGGTGCCGCCGGCGACCATGTCGACGGAATCCGAGATCAGCGCATCGTTGAGGACGCTGCCGCCGCCGAGACGGATGTATTCGGCGGATATCTTGACGCCGAGCTTGTCGGCTTGGCGCTCCCAGAGATGATCGTGCTCCATCACGATCAACGGCAGATAGGCAAGGCCGAACTGGGTGGCGACCCTCACCGTGCCGGTCTCGGCCCGAGCCGCGCCGGCGCTCGAAGCGACCGCCAGCAACGCGCCAAAGACCGCGCACCTTATCGCGGCATCAAGCGATGTCTTCCATCTCATTTTGGACTCCCACGAACTCATGTGCAAGACGGCCTCTGAGATGAGCGCTTCCGTGTATTGGCTCCGGCTTCTTGCCGGTTGCGGCGGCGATGCAGGACGATGGTCGTCCGCATCGCGTCATCGGCGCGCGCCCCGCGTTGCAACCGTTGTGGCAACCCTTGGCGCAACCCTTGGCGCGGCGGTGATCGGTGAGATATCGAGCGGATAGTCGCTCGCCGGGATATGAATGCGCTGAAACGAGATTGGCGCGCGCCCATAGCTGAATGCCGTGACTTCGAGCACCATCGCGGATCCGCGCTTGGGCGCATCGAGCAGCCGCGCCATCTCGGCCGACAGGCAATCGGCGCGAATGAACTGCTCGACGCTGATGGTCGGCGCACCGAATTCGTCGGCGAACAGCCTCTTCAGGTTGACGCTGTCGAATGCCGCGACCGGCAGCGCGAGAATGCGGGAGAAGCGCGTCGCCGGCAGCCAGATCTCGCTGTAGCAGGAGAATTTGCCGCCAATATCGACCAGTCGCTCGATATCGATGTAGCCGAGCGGATCGCTGCCGAGCGCGCGACGCAGGCCGTCATCGCTCTTGACCTTGCGCCGCTTCAGCAGGCGGGAAAAGACCGGCAGCATCGCGTCGCTCTGCGGGTCCCGAAAGCGATAATGCCAGAGATCGGTGACCGGCTGCCGCGGCTGGGCGATGAAGGTGCCGCGACCGTGTTCGCGGCTGATCCAGCCGTCGGAAGCGAGCCCGCTGAAGGCCTTCTGCACCGTGCCCAGACTGACATCGAGCGCTCCGGTCAGTTGCTGATCCGGCGGGAGTTGCACGCCCGCGCGCAGCTCCGCCGCCTGGATCAGTCCGATGATGGCGTTCTGCAGCTGAAGGTAGCGGGGAACGCCTGGCGAAAACGAACGAGCGAACGCCGCCGCGATCGACGCGATATCGCCGAGCCGCGAAGGCGGCGGCGCGGGCTCTGCAAGCGATGTTTTTGCCATCACGGTTCCTGACCGCCCCTACAGCGCCATGTATTGCTTTACATGTCAATAGCCATAGAGCTACACATCTTTGGCTCGGGCCCTTCGGCCCCGTCTCAGGAAAGGCGACCCATGTCCGTCGCGCCGTTTGCGTTCGTCGCCCTTCCGGCCGGGCGCAGCACCATCAAACCACGCCAGACCGGTCTCACCATGATGATCGACAATGGCTTGCCAACAGGCTTTCACCTCGATCTGCTGGAGAC
>NZ_JBAURI010000719.1:0-1685 GCF_049581145.1 Bradyrhizobium sp. | reverse complement strand
AGGTTGCAAAGCAGCTCGAGCGCGAAGTGGATGCCGATCGCTTCACTCACCTCGACCGGATGCTGATCGCCGAGCAGCGGGGGAGGGAGTTTTCCGATCTGCGCCCCGACCAGGACATGCGAGACACGGCCCGTCAGAACCGGGCGCTGCTGATCGAGCGTGCGCGCAAGCTGGAGCGCATGGGGCTGGCGACCGAAATCGAGACCGGCGTTTGGATGGTATCGTCAAAGGCCGAGACTGTGCTGCGGGAGCTTGGCGAGCGCGGCGACATCATCAAGACCATGCACCGGGCACTCGAACGCGAAGGGTTGGCGGAGCAGCGTGATCCCGGCGGCTACGTCCTGCACCGGGAGAACGCGACCGGGCGCATCACGGGCCGCGTGCTCGACAAGGGGCTTGGCGGCGATGAGATGGGCGAGCGGGTCCGGCTGGTGATCGACGCCGTGGACGGGCGCGTGCATCACATCGAGATGGATGCCGACCGCGCCGAGGAGGTCGGCCGAGGCATGATCGTGGTGGCCGGCTCCGCCCCTCCCGGGCCGAGCGCCGCGGATCGCAATATCCTGGATATCGCAGGTCAAGGCGGCGTCTATCGTCCGTCCGAGCATCTGGAGCGGGCGCGCGCCGCCATCGATCGGATCGGCGGCGATCCCGAGGCCTTCGTGCGCTCTCATGTGCGCCGGCTGGAGGCGCTGCGCCGCGCGGGCCATACGATCCGGATCGACGCCGACCACTGGTGTGTCCCCAATGATCTCCCCGCACGCGGTCAAGCCTACGATCTGGCGCGGGACCGCGCCAACATCCGCATCGCCATTCTGTCTCCTACCGGGCTCGACAACCAGATCGGCCATGACGGTGCGACGTGGCTCGACCGGGAACTGGCTTCGCCCGGCCGCGCTGCGCTTGCCAATACCGGTTTCGGCCGGGAGGTCACTGAGGCAATGGAACGGCGCAGGCAGAGTCTCGTGAACATGGGCCATGCCGTCCGGCTGGAGGACGGTCGCATCCGCGTGTCAAAGGATCTTGTCGCCGATCTGGAGCGGACGGAGGTCACTCGTGTCGGCAAGGCCATGGCTGCCGAACGCGGTCTGACATTCACCGCCGCCAAGACCGGCGAATATGTCAGCGGCAAGCTGGTCGGGTCCGCCCAGCTCGCCAGCGGCCGCTTCGCCATGATCGATGACGGCATCGGTTTCCAGCTGGTGCCGTGGCAGCCCGCGCTGGACAACCGCATCGGCCAGCATATCACCGGCACGGTGCGCGAGATCGGCGGCATCGAATGGAGCTTTGGCCGGCAACGAGGGCTGGGGATGTGAGAGTCCCTAAATCGTGACTCATTCGAAGCCATGGAGACAGACCGGCGCCATCCCATGAGGCTCGCGCTGTTCGCACTCCCGGCTCACTCGGCCTTGACGAAGTCAAGCTGCCCGGCAAGGGGCTGCAATGATGGTAACGCATTGAGAAGCCGGCGGCACGAGCAGGGCAACGAGGGCCCACATCATGGCCCGGAACGTCGAATGCTCGCTAAGCTCGTTTTCCTCTAACGGTGGACAGAGCGGTTCGATTCCGCGGGCAGCGCCGCATCGTCCTGCGTCACAAGGCGCGCTGCGCGGGATCGCCGCGGCGCCGGCCGCTCGCCGTGTCGGTGATCGCAGCCAGACGCGGTGGTCCGCGCTGCTCAAGCC
>NZ_JBAURI010000718.1:0-8799 GCF_049581145.1 Bradyrhizobium sp. | reverse complement strand
GCGCGGGTCGATCACCAAAATACGAGATTTCTGGCTAGAAGAATTCCGCAAGAACCCAGACCATCTTAAGCAGATGGCCGATCACTTTGATCTTTTCGATCCTAAGAATCCCGACTACTCGCATCTTTCGGGCGCACAATCTTCTTAAATGCCTGATCCGCGCTAGCCAATGCCTGATCCGCCATCAGCGGAGCGTAATCCGCCGCTCCGGATTCAGTTGGCAGCATGCGTGATGTCCTGACGATAACGGGAACGAGCCAAGTATTTCCGGCGAGTGGGTAGATCGGCTGTGCCATCTGCCCCCGGCGAAAGCCGTCCTTGCCTGCAGCCATCTAATGTCGGTTATGGGCTGTTCGCTCATTCTGAGCGCCGGCCGTCAGCTTCTGATTCACCGCGATCAGCGGACATATCCCGAGATCGCTCGGGCTAGAAAGCGGCACGAGAAGAAACCGCCATTCCAACCATAGGCACGCCCTAACATGCCGCATAGGCTCAATGATGTTGGCAAGGGCGCGCTCCCCGGTGTGGTAGGATATTGCAATGAAGAAAAGTAGCCGCCACTCAAAAATCGCAGGCGATTTCGCAGAGTCGCTCGTTCTCTATTGGCTATCCAAGTCGGGGTACGAATGCGCTCGTGTTGATCACACGGGTATCGACATCATCGCAGCCGATAAGGCGGGCCAGGCACGTATCGGCATTTCCGTGCAATGCCGCTCCCGGCTTGCTGGCAGGGAAAAGGAAAGCTTGAATCTACACGAATTCGAAAAGGCTCGTGAAGCTTGCAGGGCATTTTCTTGCAAACCATATGCCGCCCTTGTAGTCGACGGAGGAAATATCATTCGATGTTTTATGGTCTCACTCGACCATTTAGAACAGATCGCGTCGGGAACAAGTGGTGCTCAACGATATTGGCTGATGAGTGATAAGTTTTTGAAAAAAAATAAGGACGACGCAAACATTCAAAGATTTGAATTGGCATACACCAACCTTAACTGGCCGGATCTCGAGTAGTTGAAGGACATGATCGTGATGGCGAGGGGCTTTCCCTCCACCTTTTCGGGACCCGGAACCGGCGCAGCAGGGCCCCCGCTACGGGCTGTTCGCACCGTTTCGACCGTGTAGCAGACACTTCCGGACCGCCCCAATCAACAGACATCAACAAACCTGCCTGACCAGTCCGGTTCGAGCGATTGGGCACGCGTCGCGGGCTCCTCATGGAGGCCCGGAATTGAGCAGCCGAACCGCGCTGGTTCAAGGTCTGTGAACGCCGGTCGAAATCCGCACTTTTTTGCCGGCATCGCAAGGCGACGGCGAGTTCTTTCGACCGAGGAGCATACGGCCGGTTCAACCCGTCGAACCGATGGTGGCCAACGACGGCTGGGTGGGGAGCCACTGTCAAGGCCGATAGCCGCCGGAGGCGGTGGCCGCAGGCCAGCCTTTACAGTAGCTGCCCGCCCAGCCAAAATTCCACCGAGGGTCGCTGGGGGGCTGGCGGCAGGAATTATTCGGCGTGCGATTGGCTTCGACCAAGTATCAGCGTGCAAAGCGTTGAATCTTTACCAGATTTGATCGACGCCGATTCGGCGAGTCGAAGCTGCGTCGACACATGCGCCGAGGGCGTTTCGTGCAGGATGTTCCTGTGTGGTCGCTGCCGCTCTCAGGTCCTTGTCTGTCGACGTAGCGATCGAGGACAGTTCTATGGCATCAAAACCTGCGCACAAAAGGCTCGTGCTGACCGGCAAAGGCAGGCTCGGCGTCGCTATCAGGCAACCCCCCGTGGCCGCGCCATGCATGCAGAACGAAATCGCCGTTACCGCGACCGAATGCGACGCGTGACGGATCATGGTCCGTCAATCGAGCTTGAAGGGCGACCGTCGCCCGATTTGGACGGCGGTGCAGCGTTGAGTCAGCCGGCGCCCAGCAGAAAATCGCCAGGGCGCCAGTTCTGTCCCAACTGCGGGCGCTCGGCGTCCGCCTTTCTGCGTCGGTCATCTCTTCGGTCCGGACGGAATCGTCAAAACAGGCGCCAGAGCGGCTCCAGCGCATCTCGACTTAGACGTCGGCCTTGACGACGCGCCACAAGATCGGTCGCAGCAACTAGCCCCCCAATTCGCCGGAACCACGCACGGGAGTCTCTCGCGACGGCCTCTGTCGGCCCGACGCCGTTCCGATCTGACGCCAAAAAAGCGCGGATTTACGCCGGCGGCAACAAAGGTCGCGGCCGCGCAGTGGTGGTGCGCAAGGGCGCGCTGGCCTTGACCCCGCCGCCTCCGCAAACCGCCAAGGTCCGCACAACCGCTTCAACTTCCTTTAATGGCGCCCTCATTCGGAGCGATCGATCTGTGTGCCTCGCGCAAGTTTCAGACGGACTCCGGGGTGATCGCCGTCGCTGAACTCGATGCCTGCTGATTCCAAAGCTCGGCGCAGCTTGTCAACGGTGCCTGTATAAGCCGATATCGGTCCAGGAGTTCGCTCGATCCGTTTGACGGTTTCCAGCGAGATGCCGGATCTTTCTGCGAGTTCGCGCTGCTCGATCCGAAGCATAGCGCGAGCCGCTCTGATCTGTTCACTGGTCAACATTACGCCCCGAGTGCAAAATTATGCACCTGAGGTGTTGACACGTCAGGAGCAATGGATTACCCTTGCAGGGTAACATCGTTGCCCTTGCGGGCAAACGGTGCCGCGCGCCTGTTTCACAGAATATCTCGGGAAGCCGCCACGCGGTGGGGACGTGTGCCCATGCTGCGAAGGGCCCAACCACCGCAAGGCTGACCTCATGACCGAGCGGACCAGTGCAATCCGTCCCACGAGCGACTGCTCGCCTGACACGAGCGGTGGTCAGCTATCGGTCGGCTCCGCGACCGCCTCACCAGGAGACGATTCTCCGCTGCTCGTGCTTGAAAAGCAATTCAACACAATTTCCGCGGAATTGTTCGCGATCGAGCGGTTGCGCCGCGATCAGAAGAGAAATCACGGCCCCGCTGGACAGTCGCCCGAACGGTCGACGATCGAATCATGCGTTGAAGAACAGACCCATGATGCGGTCATGACAGAACAGATCGAATCGGTTCTCGCCCGTCTCCACCCCATCGAACGGGCGATCATGCAGACCCCGGCACACACGATGGCAGGATTGAGCGTGAAAGCGCGCCACGCGGCCTACGTAACGTCACAGTACTGGGAAGCGCCTATCGATAAACTCGATTGGGATGCACGAGTGGTACGTCTGCTAATCGAAGCAGTCTGCGACTTTGCCCGCACTCCATTGCCCTTTTGGAACGTAAGGGGTCACGAATAGTCTCTGCTTTAAGTGCCATCCTCGTTTGCAAGGCTCTATACATTTTCCCAACCTGCCTCTCTCACTATAGATACTATGGCCGATCGATATTTGGACCTGCACCGATCGATCCTTGGCTGAACCGGAACTTGCCGGAAGGTCGGCGCATGGAAATCTCGGCGATGGCGGTTTCCTCGGCCGCGCGAGGCAGAACGGCTGGGTGAAAGTACGGGTCGTATCCTACCGCGAGCCGAAAATCTGGGAATGCTGCAGCGCCCATACCGGCGGCAACGGCTTGAGCAGATCATCGAGCTGAAGCGTGGAGGGCTGCCGACCCGTAGCGATTGCTTCGATGATCTCCGGGGCGAGCAGGGTGAGGCGCAAAATGCGGCTGAGATAGGAGGCGTTGACCCTCTCGGCCTTGGCTAGGTCCGCCGCGGATGCGTATTCGCCGCTCTCCAGCATTTCCCGCCAGCGGTAGGCACGAACGATGGCCTTGAGGAGCGCGACGTCCACGCGAGGCGCGGGAGACCATGGTGCGGAACCGGGTGGGCCGACGATCTGCTTCCGACCGGCGCGTTGGCGGAAGGTGACCGGCACGCGAATGATAGCGGTGCGCCCGTCTTCGCTAAAGCGGGTTTCGGATCTGGAGGTTGCTGCGGCGGTCATGCGGCGCTCCGCTGTGTGGCGGGGTTGCCGGCCATCTCGCCGACAAGTGAAGTAACGCCCTCGATCCGCAGTCTAATTTCGACGCCGTCGGTGCCGACATCGACCCGTTCGACCAGAAGCTGGATGATCCTCGCCTGCTCCGCCGGAAACAACTCGTTCCAGAGCGGCTCGAACTCCAGTAGGGCGCCCCTCACAGCGTTCTCGCTGAGGCCCTTGAGCGATGTCCGCGCGCATCGCCATGTCTGGACGATGATCTCGGGAGACCGAAGCAGGACGCCGACCTGGTCGATCACGATCTTCTCGATCTCGGCGGCCGGAACGCGTCCGATCGGGCAGCCATCGGCTCCCTGTTTCAGGACGGTCTGGCTGACGTAGTAGCGATAGAGCCGGCCCTTTCGACGGGTGTGCGACGGCGACATCGCGGTGCCAGTGGGACCGAATATCAGCCCCTTCAGCAAGGACGGCGTTTGTGCCCGTGTGGCGCCGGCTCGTTTGCGTGGATTGGACCGGAATTGCTCCTGGACCTTGTCCCAGATCTTGCGGTCGATAATGGCGGTGTGTTCGCCGGGATAGGTGACACCCTTATGAACCGCCTCGCCGATATAGACGGGATTGACGAGCAGCTTGTAGAGGATGCCCTTGTCGACCAGCTTGCCGTATTTGTTGCGGACGCCCTCTTGGATCAGTTGCCGGGCCAGGATCGTGGTCGAGCCGGTTTTCAGAAACCGGTGGAAAATCGACCGGACCAGTTCGGCATCGTCCTCATTCACAACCAGCTTGCGGTCTCTGACCTCGTAGCCCAGAGGCGCCCAGCCGCCCATCCACATGCCCTTGCGGCGCGACGCCGCGAACTTGTCGCGGATGCGTTCGCCGATCACTTCGCGCTCGAACTGGGCAAAGGACAACAGCACATTGAGGGTCAAACGCCCCATCGACGTGGTGGTGTTGAAGGACTGGGTGACCGAGACGAAGGTGACGTTGTGGCGATCGAACACCTCCACCAACCGGGAGAAGTCCATCAACGACCGTGACAGGCGGTCGATCTTGTAGACCACGACGACATCGACCCGGCCAGCCTCGATATCCGCCAGCAGCCGCTTCAGCGCCGGCCGTTCCAGATTGCCGCCCGAGAACCCGCCATCGTCATACCGATCCTGGACCAGCAGCCAGCCCTCGGCACGCTGGCTCGCGACATAGGCTTCGCAGGCCTCCCGCTGGGCGTCGAGGGAGTTGAACTCCATCTCCAGTCCTTCCTCGGACGACTTGCGGGTATAGACTGCGCAGCGGAGTTTTCGGATCGGCGGCCGTGCCAAACTGTCAGGCGGAGCCGGTCGTCCGGGGCTGCCAACGGAATTGGCGTGGCTCGCTCCGGCCCTACTCGATCCACGATGATCCGTCCTTGGCTTCCGAGTCATGCCGTGCCCCGCAGGTTCTTCAGCCCGAAGAACACCCAGCCATTCCAGCGTACGCCAGTGATCTCGCGGGCGATCGCCGAGAGGGATTTGTAGGGGCGCCCCTGATATTCAAAATCGTCGCCGCGCACGGTGACGCAGTGCTCGATGCCCTGCCATTCCCGGATCAGCCGGGTGCCCGCGACCGGCACGCGTTCGGTCCGTACCTTGGGCCTCGCGCCGGGCTTGCCATCGTACTGCTTTCCCAGCGTCCGGAGCCGCTCGACGGTCTCCTTTTTCAGGCCGCCATAGGCCAGCTCCTGAATGCGATAGGCCAGCCGACTTTCAAGGAAGCGCCGATTATAGGGGGGCGGCTCCGTATCGAACAGCGCGCGCCATTTGGCCTTGAGGGCAGCGGCGGGCGCGTCCTTCAGGGCGGCCAATTGGGTTAGAACCGTATCCGTCATGGGGAAACCTCGGCAGAGCAGGGTGGCGCATCACCGCTCTGGTCGGGCGTGAAGTGAAGCGAACTTTCTCCGAACTCGGCGGACTTTCGACTGGACTTCCGAGCCTCCAGGCGTGTGAGGCCAACAGTCAGGATTTCGGCGATATCCGAAAGGCGCTGGGTCGCGTCTTGGTGATGAGAGGGCACTGCGAGCATGGCCGCAGGGTGAGCCAAAAAAGCGAAATGTCTAGCGCTCGCAACCGGCTGGCGAAAGCAGTCGGAATGTATAGAACAAGGTAGAAGACAAAGGCAGTCTGGAGCTGTGCACAACCCGCAGCCGGTTGCCGCAAAATATGCAGGCTGGTGACAAAATCGCGCGAGTGATTCGCGCCAGCCCACCGCGTCGGCCTAGTAGCATCATGGATTACGAGCCTTGGCCTGAGACAGGATGCAGCCTTGCGGAAGCGCGAGAGCGTACGGCGGATCGGGTGCTCGTCGGCCAGTCCGTGGAGGGGGCCGGCAGAAACCAGCCGACCGAGATCAAAACAATGGAAGAAAGGATCGAGGCTGCTTGCCTCGATCATCTCAAGTGTGGACGGCTTATTGCCTATGGGCGTCAGGGTAGTCTGAATGCGGACCTCCAGTTAATCAGTGCGGCCCAGTGGAATGCGCTTACCAACATTGAATGGCAAAACTCGTCCTCGGCGGACGATCGACTGGCTCGAAGCGCCTTTTTGGATATTCGCGTTTACCCACCGCTGCTCGCGCCATGCCATATTGATCTACTTGCAGGCAGGACGCTGGCCGAGGCCTTCGAGCAATTCGTATTGGGCGATCCGGAGGTCGCGACCCTCGCGCGAGAGGCGGTCCGACTTTCGTCGGAATTTGAAGCCGTATTCGTTCGGGGTTGCTGCCACGTTTATGGTTTCAAGGAATGGCCACTTGCCTTTGAGCGGTCGGTCATGGTGAGCACAGTGCATCCTGACGAGGCCAAGCGCTCGATATACGACGGTGCTGGCGAGCCAGATCCGCTCGAGGTCGTGATCGCGGCCGAAGCGCTGAAACATCGGTATTGCATTTTGATCTCGATATTGAGGCGAGGTGAACTTGAAGGTCGAGGCCTTCCCGTCACAGCCGGACATTCGGAGGTGATCCTGCGCTCCATCTGGTCGCATGAGGATTTCCATTTTGGCGCAAACACCGGTGACGTCCTGCAAGATAACCCGGAGTCCACTGGGCGCCATGATCGCTTGATCAGGCGTTGGATCGGTGTTGTGCTGCAGCGGTCGAATTCGTCAGACCAGCGCATCCACCCACTCGGCAAGGTGTTTCACGGGAAACCGCCCGTGCACGATGAGTTGCTGTCTACTACGTCAGTGCTGCAAGCAGCTCCGGTCCAGCGGTCAAAAGCGGTTGCTCGCGTGGAGACTAAAGTGGCTTCTCGCATGGCTTGCGAGGCGTGGTTGAAGGGCATTATGGCGGAAAGCCAAAACCGGCGAACTTTCACCGCTGAAGAACTATGGGCGCGGGCTCAGAAGAAATGGCGTGGCACTTTGTCCGAACGCCAATTCCTGGCCGCACGCGGCGAGGCGATCCGCGCGACGCGAGCGTTCGCATGGGGGGCCGGAGGGGCACCAAAGAAACCGCGGCGCTGAAATCACCGCGGTGATTAAATCGCGGCATCTATTCTCGGGAGCCTCGGCTCGCCACTCTGGCGCCATATCGCAGTCGATATGGAGCAATATTGATGAGAGTGACAACCGGCAGCAGTGACTACGATGCACTACTCACAGAAGTGCAGGCAGCTGATCTGCTGAGGCTTTCCGTCAGGACCTTGCAAGCGTGGCGAACCAGGGCGTTTGGACCGGCGTTTGTCCGCGCAGGCCGCGCCGTCCGCTACCGCCGTCGGGACCTGATTGCCTGGATCGAGGTTAACACCAATTCGCCGCCGTGCGTGGGGTCGGTGGTGACGTCATGAAGCGGCAAATCGCGGGTCGCTTAGGGCTAGAAAATGCCGCTCCCCACAATGAATCGGTCTATGACCGGGTCAACCGGGCGAAGCACCGCTGGCTCAAGCGCGTGATGTTCGATTGCGGAACGAACTCATCCGAGAAGTGCTTCGCCTATCTCGTGCTGGATCGTCTGAACTGTGTCACGCTGGATTGTTGGCCCAGTCAGAAATTGATCGCCGAACAATTTGGGTGGAGCATAAAAACGGTCCACAGGGTTGCGATCGGCCTGAAGCGGCGTGGCCACCTGCTTATAAGTCGAAACACACGTGGCTCGTGCCGTTACGCGCCAGTGTTCTTGCCGGAAGATGAGGACAAATCTGTCGCCAACGCGAGACATAACTGTCCATCTGCGCCGGACAAAAATGTCGAGGAATCCTTCTTAGGAATCCAAATTAGTAAATCCTCCCCAAGTCGAGCATGCGAGGCCAGCGAGTCGTTGGGGGGCGTTGCCTGGAATTACAGACCACGCCAGCGCGGCGCTTATGAAGCGGAGGTCGCTAAATTGCTTGGCAATGAAGGTTTCGAGATCCTCGAGCGATTGTCGGAACTGGACGATGGCATTGTTGAACGGCTTTGTCGGGCATTCGCAAACGGAGAACTGGGCGGACGTGAGCTCATCGCCGCGCGCTTGGCGGCGAACCAATTGCCGAGAAAGCGGAGTCCGATGTGAATCATCGCGGATCGTGCGCCGCAAAGCGCCGCAGAGCATCGTCGATCACCAGGGGCAGCGTGCCTTGGTCTCGGATCAGGCCTGGCACGCCGCCATTCAATGATGGCGGCATTGCTCCGAGACGCAATCGTTCTGCAATCGCTGCGGAAGGGAGAAGCCGGTGTGCCAGTGAGGGGGGTAGGGGGTTTAATTCCTCATGGAGAAGCCGCCCAGCAACCGCACCTATCCTCATGCAGGGATTTTTTTCCCGTGCCGAAACTTTTGAATATTTTTCCGAAAATCAACATTCAAACGTCGATCGCGGCAATTTCTGTTGGCCAAACAAGGCGGTCCAG